>JACWEN010000004.1 GCA_014653455.1 Pelagibacterales bacterium SAG-MED46
TGATATTGGAATAACAGCGACAGCTAAAACAGCTTCTGCTGCAGGTACAGCACTTAACATTACTTCAAATGATGCAACTGGTTTATTGCAGGCTTTAAATTCTGCAAATACAGCTAGTGATAGCACTGTTGTTACTGCTCTTAACAATGCGTTACAACAAATTAATGGAAGCACAACAGCTACAGCTACTGCTGCAGCTAAACAGTTAGCTCCTCAACAAGATCTTATAGTTGGTTCAAGTGCTGCTTTAAAAGCTAACACTGGATCATTACAAAGTGTGATGTCAAATAGAATGGCTTCTTTAAGATCTGGTGATGCTTATGTAGCTGGAATGTCTGCAGGTGACGGTGTGAGTGCAAACTCAATGTTCATGCAAGCATATGGTTCAATAGTACAGCAAGACGACAAAATTGTTGGTTCAGGCCATCAATCTGGTTACGATGCTGATACAGCTGGTGTAGCATTTGGTGTTGATGGAATAACTGATGGCGGTCTAGTCATGGGTCTTTCTGTTTCAATGGCAAACACTGACCTTGAAGGTAAAGGAACAGGAAATGCAAAAAATGACATTGATTCATACGCTGCTTCAATTTACATGGACAAAACAGGTGATGCTGGTTATGTAGAGGGAAGTGTAACTTTTGGTATTAGTGAAAATGCTTCTTCAAGAGTAGTTAATACTCTTGGAATAGATAGAACTTACAAAGGTGACTATGACACTCAACAAGTATCAGTTAAAATTGGTGGTGGATTACCATACGAAGCACAAAATGGTGCATACGTTACTCCATTTGCGAGCTTAACTGGAACATTGATTGAAAGTGATGCGTATACAGAAACATCTAGTGCAAATAATGATGCTTTAAGAATTAGATATGACCAAGATGATATAAATTCAATCGTTGGTACAATTGGACTTAAAGCTCACTATGATACTGGAAATGGTGTACCGATGATTTCACTATCAGTAAATAATGAGTTTGGTGATACAGATGTCGTAACAACTAATACTTACCAAGGTGGTGGAACAGCATTCAAAACCACAACTGCCATTGAAGAAATGTCAGCTACACTTGGTCTAGGTTACACGTTCACTAACGGAAATACTGATGTTAATGTAGGCGTTGAAGCTGAAGCTAACAATGACGATTACTTTGGTGGATACGGAAACGTTAAAGTTACATCTAGATTTTAATAAAATTTAAATATATATATATTTTAAAGGCCCCTCACGGGGCCTTTTTTTTTGTATATTTTTTATTTAAATTATTTAGTTTAATTAGATGAAAAAATTTTTATTAATTTTAATTTTATTAAACTCATGCTCAACTATAGATATAGATGAAAAACAGGATAATTTTTTAAGTCTGAACAAAGGTCAATTTAGCGAAAATGTGTATAATATGAGTGAATTTGACATTTTTTCTGTAAAAAAAATTATTAATAACAACATACTTACTGTTTATATAGAGGGAGATGGACAGGCATGGCTAGATCGATTTACCCCATCTTTAGATCCCACACCATCTGATCCAGTAGCTTTCAAATTAGCTTTAGAGGATAATAGTGAAAATGTTATATATTTAGCAAGACCTTGCCAATATATAATGAGCTCAGACTGTAATAAGACTGTATGGACGAGTTTACAGTACTCTGAGACCATATTAGAAACTTATAAAAGTATTTTAAGCGAATTATCAAAAAACTATAAAGAAATTCATTTAGTTGGATATTCAGGAGGTGCTGCTATAGCAATTTATCTTGCATCTATAGAAGACCTTAAAATAAAATCAATTAGAACTGTTGCTGGAAATATTAATCCTGATGAAATAACTCTATTATTAAATTTATCAGGATATAAAAAATCAGTTAATTTTTAT
Source organism: Pelagibacterales bacterium SAG-MED46 (assembly GCA_014653455.1). Classification (GTDB taxonomy): domain Bacteria; phylum Pseudomonadota; class Alphaproteobacteria; order Pelagibacterales; family Pelagibacteraceae; genus Pelagibacter. The sequence continues at coordinate 1,881 of JACWEN010000004.1, forward strand.
TCAATTGAAGATAAGATAAAAGATATTTCTCAAACCCATTATTATGGGACCAAAGATAAAGTAATACCTTTAGAATTACATTTAAATTTTGAGGAGAGAAATTTGAAAAATAAATGTATTAAAATTGAGCAAGTTTCAGCATCACACAATAAAGGATGGGATGATTTTTGGAAAAAAAATTATCAATTAAATTTAAATTGTTAATTACAGATTAAAAATTTAAAATGAATTCTACAAATCCACCCCAAGAACGATTAGATGATCTATTAGAATATTATCAAAATGGTAAATACGCAGATGCTGAAAAACTATCTTTAACTATTACTCAAGAATTCCCAGATCATCAATTTGCTTGGAAAGTGCTTGCAGTTGTATTACAGCAAACAGGAAGGATAAAAGATTCATTATTTGCTTGTCAAAAATCAAAAGATTTAGAACCACAAGATAGTAGTGCACATAATAACTTGGGTAATGTTTTGAAAGAATTCGACAAACTAGAAGAAGCCGAAAAAAGTTATAGAAAAGCTATAGAGCTTAAACTTGACTTTGTTGAAGCTCATTACAACTTAGGTAATGTACTTAAAGGACTTGGTAGATTTGAAGAAGCCGAAAAAAGTTATAGAAAAGCTATAGAATTTAAAAATGACTTTGTAGAAGGTTATCACAACTTGGCTAATGTTTTGAAAGAAAGTAATAAATTTGAGGAAGCTGAAACCAATTATAAAAAAGCAATAGAATTAAAACCTGATCATAAAGATGTGCATTATAATTTTGGTGTAATGCTAAATAACAATAAAGATTATAAAAAAGCAATTGAACATTTTAAATTAACAGATTCTGGTATGAGTAAAAGCTTTTTATTAAATGCATTATATCAACTAGATGAAAAAGATAATTTTTATGATCACTTAGATTTTTTAATAAAAAATGGTTATAATAATGCATTGATTGGTTCTTTAATTTCTCGCTCTCAAATTAGATATAAGAATAAAAAACCCAATCCCTTTTGCAATGATCCACTTAATTATGTTTTAAAAACTGATTTGTTACAGAATTACAAATTAGGGGATATTTCTTTGAATGAAGCAAGTAAAATTTTAAGTGATAATAAAATACTTCATAAGTCTCAAAATCTTTTAACTAATGGTATACAAACTTTGGGCAATATATTTGATCAATTAAATAATCAAGGAAAGGAAGTTAAAAATATTGTTTATTCAGAAATTGAAAAATATCGGTTTCATTTTAAAGATAGTAAAGAAGGTTTTTTAATAAATTGGCCTAAAAATTATAAGGTTAATGGTTGGCTTGTATCAATGAAAAAAGGTGGAAGTTTAAGTCCACATATCCATGAATATGGATGGCTTAGTGGCAGTATCTACTTAAATGTTCCAAAAAAAATAAACAATAATGACGGTAATCTTGTTGTTGGATTAGATCCTCAAATGCATGACTCAATTGCTAATAAAAAAAGTATAAATGTAGTTAATGGTAATTTATGTTTATTCCCATCTTCTTTATATCACTGTACTATACCATTTGAGTCGGAAGAAAATCGTATAGTGCTTGCATTTGATGTAATACCAGACTTGTAATAAAAAATTTAACATGAATATTGCAAAACCACCTCAAGAACAATTAGATAATCTCTTAAAATACTATCAAAATGGTAAATATACAGATGCTGAAAAACTATCTTTAACTATTACACAAAAATTTCCTGAGCATCAATTTGCTTGGAGAGTGCTAGCCGTTGTATTACAGCAAACAGGTAAAATAAAAGAATCTTTAAATGCTAGTCAAAAATTTGTGCAATTAGAACCTATGGATAGTAATGCACATAATTGTTTAGGTAATGCTATGAAAGAATTCGGCAAACTAGAAGAAGCTGAAAAAAGTTATAAAAAAGCTATAGAATTAAAACCTGACATTGCTGAAATTCATTACAACTTAGGTAACACAGCTCAAGATCTTAAAAAACTAGAAGAAGCTGAAAAAAGTTATAAAAAAGCTATAGAGTTAAAACCTTCATTTGCTGAAGCTTTCAACAATTTAGGTAATACTCTTGTTGATCTTAAAAAGTTAGAAGAAAGTGAGGCAAGCTATAAACAAGCTATAGAATTAAAACCAGACTTTATACAAGCTTATAATAATTTGGGTAATGTACTTCTAGATCGTAAAAAATTAGAGGAGGCAGAATTGATCTTTAGAAAATCATTATCACTAAACCCTAAATTTGCTGAAAGCAATAATGGTTTGGGTAATATATTAAAAGATCTTGGAAGATTTGAAGAAGCTGAAATAAGCTTTAAAAAAGCAATATCATTAAAACCTGAACTTGCTGAACCTTATTTTAATCTAGGTAATATAGCAAAAGATTTTAATAAACAAGAAAATGCTGAGTCACTATTTAGAAAAGCTATAGAGTTGAAACCAGGCTACCCTGATGCTTATAATAATTTAGGTGCTACACTTAAAAGATTAGGTAAATTGAAAGAATCTGAGTTAATTTACAGAAAATTATTATCACTTAACCCTGAATTTGCTCAAGGTTACAATAATTTAGGTAATACACTTTTAGAATTTGGTAATTTAGAAGAGGCTAAATCAAACTTTAGAAAAGCAATAGAATTGAAATCTGATTTAGCCGAAGCCCATCGACATCTTTCATTGGTAAAAAAATTTGACTCGAAAGATGAACAATATTTAAAAATGAAAGAATTATCTTTAAATAAAAATATTTCAGAAGACCAACTTTGTCATATTAATTTTGGTTTGGCGAAAGCTTCTGAGGATTTAAAAGATTATGAACAAGCGTACCTGTTTTATAAGCAGGGAAATCAATTACGTAAAAATCTTCTGAACCACAATTTTAATCATGATACTAATCTGTTCAATCAACTTAAATCGCACCATTTACAAATAAAACAAAATTCACTAGAAACCAAAAGTCTTAACAATAAACTATTGCCAATTTTTATTGTTGGTATGCCCAGATCAGGAACGACTTTAGTTGAGCAAATCATTTCATCACATTCACTAGTTTCAGGTGCTGGTGAGCTATCTTTTGTTGGTAATTTTGGTAGAGCTCTAGCAAAAGGTTTAACTGATATAAATTTAGAAGCAATACTTGAATTTAGAAAAAAATATTTAAGTAAATTGCAGAATTTTTCCAATGGAAGTTTGATAGTCACAGATAAAATGCCTCATAATTTTCATTATATAGGGCTGATTATTGCTGCTTTTCCTGAGGCTAAAATAGTACATGTCAAAAGAAGCCCTGCCGCTGTGTGTTGGTCAATTTTCAAAAATTATTTTACATCTAAAGATTTAGTCTATTGTCATCAACTTGATGATATCATTAAATATTACGAATTGTATGAAGATCTTATGGAATTTTGGAAAAAACAATTTTCAAAAAAGATTTATGATCTTGATTATGAATTACTTACAGTTAATCAGGAAGGTGAAACCAGAAAACTAATTAATTATATTGGTTTAAACTGGGAAGATAAATGTTTACAACCTCAACATAATATAAGAAATATAAATACGGCTTCTTCTATTCAGGTTAGAGAAAAAATTTATCAAGGCAGTTCACAGAAATGGAAAAAATTTAAGCCATATCTTAATGGAAAGCTTGATAGATTAGATTGTTAAATTATTAGAACAAATTTTCTTAAAAATTTTTAATATAATTTAATAATTTAAAATAGTAAAAATTTATGAAGAAGCAATTTTTTTTTTAGGATCAAAAAAAGGTTTTTCAACAATTATACAATCGTTATTCTTACCATTTATTTTGACTATAAGTTTATTATTTATTTCAGTATGATCAATTTCTATCATTGCTAAAGCAATATTCTTTTTAAGTCTGGGTGAGTATACAGCAGATGTTACTTTGCCAATTTTTTTATCATTTTTGTATACAAACCAAAATGTAGTATTCGGACCTTTTAAAGGTTCACAATTAATTTCTAGTCCAACTTGTTTTCTTTTTATACCATCTTGTTTTATTTTTTTTAATGCTTCTTTTCCAATAAAGTTAATACCACTGTCTAAACTTATCAGACGATCTAATCCAAGCTCAAATGGATTTGTATTGATATCTGCATCAGCATGATAGGATAACATGCCACCTTCAATTCTTCTAATAGAGGAGGTGTGACCTGGTTTCAGTCCGTATTCTTTTCCAGTTTTCATAATTTTTTCGTATAATTCATTTCCTCTAGTTCCATCTCTTAAATATATTTCATAACCAAGCTCACTTGACCAACCAGTTCTTGAAATAATTAATGGAATACCATCCAAATCATATTCTCTTAGCCAGTAATACTTTAAATTTTTTATATCTTCTCCAAAAAGTTTAATCATTATTTCACCTGAAGTTGGTCCTTGTAATTGCAAAGGAGAAGCATCTGGCTCTTTGATATCAACATCTAATCCTGAGTTAACAGCTACACCTTGTGCCCATAATAAAACATCACTGTCAGCTAGCGATAACCAAAAATGATTTTCAGCTAATCTTAATAAAACTGGATCATTTAAAATACCACCTTCATTATTTGTAATTAAAACATATTTACATTGACCAACAGAAAGTTTTGATAAATCTCGAGGTGTTAATAATTGTGTAAATTTGTAAGCATCAGGACCTGTAATTTCTACTTGTCTTTCTACTGCAACGTCACAAAGTATAGCTTTTTCAATTAGGTTCCAAAAATTTTGTTCAGGGTTACCAAAATCTCTTGGTATATACATATGATTATAAACAGAAAACCCAGTAGCTCCCCATTTAACTGTAGAGTCAAAATATGGTGATTTTCTAATTTGTGTGCCGAAACCAAAGTTTTTATTACTCATTTTTGTTAACTAACAGTCTATTTCATAGCTTTCAAATAAAAAATAACCCTGTTAGGGGTTATTAAAAATTAGAGGGATTCTTCTTTTTTTAAAATTGTTCAGACTCTGTCGAACCTGTCATTGCGGTTGTAGAGCTTTTACCACTGCTTATAGTGTTGGAAACTGCATCAAAATAAGAAGTACCAACTTCTCTTTGATGTTTAACGCTAGTATAACCATCTTTTTCTCTAGAAAATTCTTGTTGTTGAATTCTTGAATAAGCAGCCATACCTTCTTTCTTATATTTTTCAGCAAGTTCAAAAATTGCAATATTTTGCGTATGAAAACCTGCCAGAGTTATAAATTGAAATTTATATCCCATTTTAGCAATCTCTTGTTGGAATGTGGCAATTTCGTTATCATTTAAATGTTTTTTCCAATTAAACGAAGGTGAGCAGTTGTATGCTAATAACTTCCCTGGGAATTTATCATGGATTGCATCTGCAAATTTTTTAGCTTCAGCAAGATTTGGAGTTGCTGTTTCACACCAAATTAAATCAGCATAAGGTGCATATGCAAGTCCTCTTGATATAGCTTGTTCTATTCCATCTTGGACATAGAAAAATCCTTCAGGTGATCTTTCGCCAGTTAAAAATGGTTTATCATTTTCATCAAAATCATTAGTAATTAATTTCGCTGCATTAGCATCTGTTCTTGCTAAAATAATTAATGGTACCTCAGCGATATCTGCTGCAAGTCTTGCAGATTTTAAATTTTTAACCATTGTTCCAGTTGGAACTAAAACTTTACCACCCATGTGTCCACATTTTTTTTCGCTAGCTAATTGATCCTCAAAATGAACACCTGCTGCACCTGCTCTAATAAATTTTTTAGTTAACTCAAATACATTCAATGGTCCACCAAATCCTGCTTCTCCATCAGCAATAATTGGTAGCATATAATCAGTTTTATCCTCTTTTTTCATATCACCATCAAGAACTTCCATATGTTGAATTTGATCAGCTCTAACTAAAGAATTATTCATGGTCTCAACTAATTTTGGTGCACTATCATATGGATATAAAGATTGATCTGGATACATTTCACCAGCGGTGTTTGCATCAGCTGCAACTTGCCATCCACTTAGATATATTGCTTTTAAGCCAGCTTTTGCGTGTTGTACAGCTTGATTACCTGATAAGGATCCAAGTGTATTTACATAAGCTTCAGTATTTAATAAATTCCAAAGTTTTTGCGATTGATTTTTACATAATGAATATTCAATTTTAAACGACCCTCTTAATCTTTCAACTTCCTCAGGCGTATAATCACGTTTTATTCCAGCAAATCTTTTTAAGTCATATGAGATATTCTCTGCACTCATTATTGTTTATCCTATGATGTTAATTATTTTTGAAAATTGAAGTAGAAAGAAAGGACTAGTTATTTTCGTCTAAAGACTTGATAAGATCATTCATTCCACTTGAACCCCAATCACAATGATCATCTCTCATGTATATTCCTCTACTGTTATGCTGATCAAAATCTTCTTTTTTAATGATTTGAGCTTCATTTTCATTATTGTTTAATTTTCTGTTCATGTAAATTTTATATTTTACAAAGTTTACAAAATCTATAAAAAACGTAAAAATCCTTGTAAATTAATAAAAAAAATTGTAAAAATAAATTTACAAAATTTACAAATAGAAAATATGAGTCAATTAGATTTAAAAATAGGGCCAAAAATTAAAGCTTTTCGAAGACAACTTGGTCTTCAAGCTAACAAATTAGCTGAAGAATTAAGCATATCACCCAGTTATTTAAATCTAATTGAAAGCGGTAAAAGAAAAATTGATGGCGATCTTTTATTAAAAGTATGTGAAAAACTTAATATAGAGTTATCTCATCTCACATCTAAAACAGATATTAATTTACAAAATACTATTTCAGAAATTTTAGATGATAGCCTATTTGAAGATTTAGATATTTTAGGACCAGAAGTCAAAGATTTAGTTAGCACAAATCCAAAAATTGGAAAAGCAATTGTAAGGCTTGGGGATATTTTAAAAAAAAAAGATCATGAGTTAATCGATAAGATTGAAAAAATTTCTGGTAAAATTGTTGATAATAGAAAAAACTCCTTTCCCGGAGAAGTTATTTCAGATTTTTTACAACAAAATAGAAATTACTTTCCTAAACTTGAAGATTTTGCAAATAAAGTTTTTGATAAGATTCAAAAAAACAATAGAACCAGATATATTGCTCTTTGTGAATATTTAAATTCAGAATACTCAATTACTGTCAAAGATGTAATACCTGATGAAAATAAACCCTTTTCAAAAATATATAATAAAAATAAAAAAGAACTTTTGTTAAGTGATTATAATTCATTAGAAACAAAAAAGCTTCATGCAGCTGCACAAATTGCACAAGAGGGCGCTACAAAAGAAATTGATGATTATTTGTCTAAATTTAGTTTTCCTTCTGATGAGTCAAAAAAATTAACCAAAGTTGCTCTTCTTAATTATTGTGGTGCTGCAATATTGATGCCATACAAACAATTTCATACAGAATGTAAAAAATTTAAATATGATTTAGAATTATTGCAAAATACTTTTGCTACATCCTTCGAACAAGTTGCACATAGAGTTACATGTTTGCAAGACCCAAAACTACCAGGAATTCCTTTCCATTTTTTAAGAGTTGATATGGCTGGAAATATTTCAAAAAGATTTTCACTTTCTGGCATTGATATACCCAGATATGGTGGTGCTTGTCCTAGATGGAATGTTTATTCAGCATTAACCAGACCTGGTGTTATTCAAGCTGCTGTAAGTAAAATGACAAATGGAGAAAAATATGTTTGTATAGCTAGAACAGTTGAAAAAGGTATAGGAAGATTTGGACAAGCAAAAAGTATTTTGTCAATTGGACTTGGGTGTGAAGCTAAATACGCTAAAGATTTTGTCTACACTGAAAATATAAATATAAATGATAAATCAACTGAAATTCCTATAGGTGTTTCTTGTAGAACCTGTGATAGATTAGACTGTTCTCAAAGAGCTTTTCCACCTCTTCATAAAAAGTTTGATATAGATATAAATACAAGAGGTGTATCTGTTTACGTAGGTGATAAAAATTAGATATTTTTAATAGTAATTTTTTTTCAAATTTTTGTAATTTTCAATATTATCAACTGTATACCATTTTTTTGGCTTAATATCTGACACATATAGTTGATTAATCTTTATTAATCTTTTCCAAAGAATATTAAAATCTTCAGTTGCTTTAATATTATCATTTATTTTTTTGGGATTTAAAACTTGAATACCTGTACAGTAAATATCTGATTTTGTATTTCTTGATAATTTTTTAACAACATTTTTCTTTCTAAATATATAGTCTCCAGATAAACCCGTTACTGGTGTTGTTGGAATGATCATGCAAAGAGGTTGTTTTTTTTTGTAATAATCATTTTCAATTTTTTTAAAATCAATATTTGTAACATTATCACATGTCAAAACATAAATAGGTTTGTCAAAGTATTTAAAAATTGAATTAAATATCCACCATGAGTTACCTTTTTTGTGTGTATTAATAATAGAAGACACTTTTTGTTCAATTAGATGTTTTGCAAGAATAGGCCCTTTATATCCAACTGAAATATGCACAAAGTTAATATATTTTTTAAGTCTCTTTATTCCATTTGCTATTAAAGAACTTTGTTTATATTTAACTAATCCTTTAGGAATTTTTTTTGTAAGAGGCATTAGTCTAGCACCTCTTCCTGCAGCCATTATAAAGGCGTGGTCTATTTTTTTAGAGATCATTTTTATTTAGTCCAAATCGAATTATTTTTTCTATTTCAGACTGAGATAATTTTTTTGCATTTTGCGAGGAAACAATTTTTTTCAAAGGTTTTATTGCTAATTTATTAAAGTTGATAATAAAATATTTTTTATTTTTTACCTTTAATTCTTGGGTAAATTTTAATTCATCATCTCCTATTAAATATTCATCCAATCTATCACCTTTTCTAGATTGAATTACTTTATATTTTCCACCAAACTTTTTTATCCAAATTTTTAAAATTTCTATCATTTTTGCTGATTTCATTTCAGCAGAAAGAATTTTTCCATTTAGTTTATCTTTTAATTTTAATGCTTGATCAACTAAGCTCACTGCTTCATCAACTGAAAAGAAAAATCTTCTCATATTTGGTCCTGTAGTTAATATAAGTTTGTTTTTATTAAACATTTGTTTCCATATAGGCAGAACAGACCCTGTAGACCATGCAACATTTCCATATCTAACGCAGATAAATTTAGTTTTTCCATAAGGTTCGCTTGAACAAAAAAGTCTTTCCATACAAGATTTACTTAATCCATAAATATTTTTAATTGGAGGTGATGCTTTATCGGTAGATATTCCTATCACTGTAGGTACTTTTTTGTTTAAACAAGCCCTTGCAATATTGGTAGAGCCTAGAATATTAGTATCAATGCATTCAAAAGGAAATTTCTCAGAAAGATCAACAAACTTAGTTGCTGCTGCGTGAATGACAATATCAGGTTTAGTGTAATTTAAACAATCATTTACTGAATTAATATTTGATACATCTAGTGGGACAACCTCACAGTTAGTAAGATTTTTGACCAGAAAATTTTGCTTATTATTTCTAGCTCCTAAAAAAACTTTATATTTTTTTTTGTAAAATAGAGCTAAATTTCTACCTAGATAGCCTGTTCCACCTGTAATTAAAATTTTTTTCATTATAAAGTGTGATAAATATCTTCTAAATCTTATTATTAATATGTCTATATCGATACATATACCTTTTTACAATCCAAATCCTCAAAAAAAAGAGGGTTTTAGACAGTTAAGGAGGTTTGACTATTTGACAGAAAATATTGAAAATTTAAAAAAGTTATCAATCAAAAATGATATTTTTATTCACACCCATAATGATTTTCTAGATGATAAGAACTTGGCTGCGGAGGTCATTAATCATGATATCAACGATCATGATTTAGAAAAAGGGTATCTAACTTGGCTTTCTAGACCTATGATGAAAAAACAAAAAGACAATTATGAATATTTTATGTATTTGGAACATGATATAAAATTTTCTGATGGAAATTTAAAGTATCTACTTAAATATCAAAAAGATTTAAATGATAAACGATTCCATTTAGGTTTTTTAATTTACGAAAATAATCATAACGATCATAAAAAATACTGTATTCATGTTAGTGAGAAATTAAAAAAATTTACAAATATAAATTCTCAAAATTTTTTTATAAATGATTTTGAAAATTATTGCTGTTTTTGGGTTTATAATAAAAAAATATTTAATCAATTTATTAATTCTGATTGGTGGTCCTTTAAAAAAAAACCAAATAATTTTAGACATAATTATGGAATTACAGAGAGATCAGCTCTGGGCTATCATGCTCTTAATATGAGTTACTTTAAAGCAACTTTATTACCAGAAATAGACAATAAACCTGACCCAAATTGTTTTATTGAACATATGACAAATAATTATTTTGACAGATTTTCGGAATTAAATAAAAGTGATTATAAAGATATAAGAGGAGTTTGTAAGTTTGATATTGAAAGTATTTTTGATGATAAAAATAATCAAAAAAAAATTAAAGGTTTTTTCTATTTAATTAAATTTTTGAAACTATTTTTATGGAAGTTTAGATTTTTAACGCGATTAATAAAATAATGATTAAGTTTATCATTCCAGCTTTAATTTTTTTTATAATAGTTTTATTTTGGAGTAAGATAAATGAATTAATTTATCAAAATTTTAAAATTAAATTAAACTATGTAATTTTAACAATCATATTTATTTTTATAATGATAATTTCATTTTTATTGTATAATTAAAAAATGATTATTGATGAATTTGATGGAGTATTCACTTTTAAAAACAAGAATACCACTCTAGGTTTTGTTAGATTTAATAATAACGGGGAAGTAGAGTATATTTTTGTGAATCCAATATTTAGAAAAAAGGGGTTAGCAAAAAAATTACTAGAATTAGTTAAAAATAAAACAGGTAAATCTATAATTTTACAAAAACCAATTAGCCCTCTAGGTGAGAAATTGTTAAAATCAGTGAATAAAGATTAAGTTAACCCAATTTGAGTTTTTTTAAATTTGATAAAGAGTTAGTATTTTAATAATTATTAACATTTATTTATTAAAGTGTTCGAAATAAATTTATTATTTTTTATAACTATAGTTCCTGCGATACTTTTGTATGGCATAGCTAAATCTGGTTTAGGTGGATCTATTTCATTAATTTCAGTTCCGCTAATGACTATAGTGATGCCATTAAGCCAGGCATTAGCTATAATTTTACCAATTCTTATTTTTTCAGATTTGATTGCTACTTATAGGTTTAGAAAAGAATTTGATTATAATACTCTAAAATTAATTATCCCATTTGCTGCTATTGGAATTTTTATTGGTTCATTAAGTTTTTCATATTTTTCTGAAGATTTATTAAAAATTATAGTTGGTACAATGGGTTTTTTATTTGCTGGTCATTATTTTTTTTTTAAAAAAAATAAGGATGAAAAATCCAAAAAAAATTTATTAAAAGGAGGTATATGTTCAACAATAGCAGGATTTACAAGTTTTTGTGTGCATGCTGGTGGAACTCCTACTAGCATATATTTATTACCTCTACGAATGAAAAAAGAAATTTATGTAGGAACTAGAATAATTTTTTTCACATTCGTAAACTTAATTAAGCTTCCATTTTATCTTCATTTATCAATGGTAAACTTTCAAACTTTTAAACAATCAATAATTCTTTTGCCATTTGCAATTATTGGTATTTATATTGGATATCATATTCTTAAAATTATAAATGAAAAATTATTTTATAATATAATTTACATATTAATTTTATTTTCAAGCTCAAAATTAATGTATGATTATATTATTTAAAGATTATGTGACAATTATTTAATTTAAATTTATTTAAAAAAAATATCTAATAAATATTAAAATGATTAAAATTCTTAAAAAAAAATTTAAGCCAAGAATAAAAGCTAGAATTAGAAAAAACAAACAAATATTAACAAAAAATTTTGATAATTTATTTGAATGGGTAAAAGGAGCTGAATTGGTAGAGCTTAAAGAATGCAATCCTGCAGAGGATCCAGTTAGACCTGAGTTAGATAATAAATTTCGAACAGGTTATGGTAGACAGATTTATGGTGTTAAGTATAAAAATGAAATTTACGCAGTTATGTGCTTTGCTTATACTAATAAAATACCCACCAGTGTTGATGAATTAGAAAAATTAAGTACGGATGCTTTTTTGCAAAGTGCTTTAAGAGATCAGAATATTGGACAAATTGCAATTGCTTATACTGTTTGGTCTAAAAAAAAAGGTGGTGGTAAATTAATTGTTAAGGAAGTATTTAAAAAAATTAAGAAATCTAATCATCTAAATAGACTTGTTACACTTTCGCCATTAACTGAAATGGCAACTAAGTTTCATACTAGAAATGGTGCTAAACTTCTTCAAATTAATGATACTACTCAAAATTTTGAATATAAAGTAACCTAGATTTATGAAAACTTTTAGATTATTGATTTTATTTTTTTGTAGTTTAACTTGTTTATTTTATTCCAAAGTTATGGCAAATGAAGAAGCAAAATATGAAGTTATAAAAAAAAATGAAATCTATGAGATTAGAAAATATTCTGATCGATTAGCAATAGAAACACTTGAAAGTAATCAAAATTCAGGGTTTAGAAAATTATTTAAATATATTTCAGGTAAAAATAGAACTAACGAAAAAATAGCAATGACAACACCTGTTACAAGAATTGAAAAAAATGGAAATACTGCTATGCAATTTTATCTACCATCTAAATTTAATAAAGCGAATGTTCCTGATCCCTTGAGCGACGAAGTTAAGATTGTTAATATTCAAGGTGGTTATTATGCTGTTTTAAGATATTCTGGAAGGGCATCTGAAAAAAATTTTATTAAACATAAAGAAATTTTAGAAAAAAAATTATTAAATGATAATATTTCTGTAATTAGCCCTCCCATCAGAGCTACTTATGATAGTCCATTTACTCTTCCAATAAATAGAAGAAATGAAGCTATGTTTCAAATTAATTATTAAAATAAGTCTTACTAGATTTAATTAGTTATTGATTTCTTATAAGAGGGTAAATTTTTGGATTCAAATATTTTAGGTTAGTTAATAAAATTAATAGTAAAGTTACTAAACCAATTGATAATCCAAGATAAATCAATACTATGACATCAAATTTCCATACAAGTTCAAATATATTTTCCATTATAAACTTTGAACCAATCACAGCAAAAAATATTGCTATTAGAATTACAGATATAAAAATAATTATAAACTCAATTAGTGATGAAAAAACTACTTTTTTCTTGGAAAACCCAAGTATTTTAAAAACTAAATTTTGAAATTCTTTTACTTTTCCTTGAACCATGATTGCACTTGAAATTACTATTAAACCGATAACAATTGTTACTGTAGAAATTAATGTAACAGCTATGAAAACTTTATTTAGTACAGATGTTACTTTATTTAAATAGTCAGCAATTTTGATCATTGATAAACTCGGAAGAATCTTAAGCATTTGAATTTCATTAAATTTATCTAAGTTATCAAATTTAGTAGTTGCTAAATATTCATGTGGAATATTAATTGCAAACTGAGGATTAAAAAGCATAGCGAAATTTATACTTAAGTCTCTATAATCAACTTCTCTAAAATTAATTATTTCACCTTCAATTTCTCTACCATAAATGTTTAAAGTAAAGATATCCCCTATATTAATATTCAAATCTTTAGCAACTTTTGCATCTAAAGAAATTTGAAGTTGGTTATTTTTAGATAAATCCCACCATTTACCTTTAATTATAGGATTATCTTCAGGTACTTTTTTTGCCCAGGATGATCGACGTTCACTGCCAATAACCCAATAACTATCATTATCTGGTGTTATATATGTATTAGGATTAATACCATTAATTTTGACTATACCAGACGAAACCATGGGAACTATTTCTATACTAGCATTAGGATCCATTGATAAAATACTTTGTTCAAATTTTTCGCGTTCACCTTTTTGAATGCCTACAAAGAAATAATCTGGAGCAATATCAGGAATAGATTTTGCAATTTCTCTTTTAAAATTAGTCCCAACCAATGCTAAGGTTAACAGCAAAGTAACTCCTAAGCCTAAAGACATAATAGTAATGGGCGTAATACTTTTTGTTTGAGTAATGTTTTTGATAGATACGTTTAAAGAAATATTTGAAAAAGATTTAATCTTTTTAAGAGAAAATATTATTAATTTAGAAAGTAAAAAAAATACTATCAAACAAACAAAAAATGCTCCAAAATAACCAAGACTGTAGACAGGGTTTTCTGATCCAAGAGTAAATAATAAAATTAAAATTGATAACAAAAATATACTTATAGTTATTGATTTTTTTGAATAATAAAATTGTAAATTTTGAAATACATTTCTAAATAAATTTGATGCTTTAACTTGATCAATAGCATTAATAGTTGGAATAGAAAAAATCAATAAAACCAAAAAACCAACTAAAAATATTTTTAGAAAATTTAAAAATGAAAAAATAGGATTAATATTTAATCCAAGACCATCAGATAAATATTTATCTGCAATAGGAACTATTAGAAAACTACTACAGTATGCAAAAATAGTGATAATGAATAATAAAATAAATAATTGCATATAATAAAGTAATTTAATATTGCCTGAATAAAATCCCACAGCTTTTCTTACTGCTATCGACATGTTGTTATGGTTAATAAAAGATAACAAAGTATTAGCAATTCCTATTCCAGCAATTAACATTGCACTAATAGACACTAGTGACAAAAATTGAGAAAAATTACTGATAATTCGCTTTAATCCACTTGCTGAGTTTTCTGGGTATCTAAGTTTTACTTTTTGATCGTTCTTAAAAATATTTTTAATTTTCTTTTCTAATATTTCAGCATTATCATTATGGTTAAATTTAACTTTGTATTCATAATTTAAAAAACTACCAATTCCATTGAGTTTTAAAATTTCCAAAGTTTGTTTACCTGCTAAAGCCCAATCACCAAACGCTACAAATCCACTGACATCAGGGACTGTTTTGATTATGCCAACAACAGTAAATAGCTGATCTTGAACTTTAATGACTTCATTTATATTAATATTTAGAGTTTTTGTTAAACTTTCATTTATTAAAATTGTATTAGGTTCTTTTTGTATACGTTCATAAGCACCCTTAGGTTCATAAACTACTTTTCCATATAAAGGGTATTTCTCATCTACTGTTTTAATCCTAGTGAATAGAGATTTATTTTTTTCACGATTAGTTGTGGAAATCATTGTGCTAAACTCAATCATCTGTGAGACAGTCGCAAATTCTTTAACTTGATTTATTAAGTCTAAATTCCCTTGATTACGATTATAATCAATTTCTAAATCACCTCCTAATAGAGATTTAGCATTATCGTTTAGTTCTTTTTTTAAACTATCTTCTATAGTGAAAATTGCACTTAATATAAAAAGACTAATGTATAGCGTAACAATAATACTTAAAATTTTTTTATAATTTCTGCTGAAATCTTTTAAAGCATACTTAAAGACTAATTTTAAATCAGAGGAATTATTTAATTTTACCATCTTTAATTTTAATTTTTCTTTTAGCTTTATTAGCAAGTTTTTGATCGTGTGTTACCATAATTAAAGATGATCCTTCCTCCTTAATGTATTTAAATAAAATTTCAGAAATCATAATCGAATTTTCTGTATCTAAATTTCCTGTCGGTTCGTCAGCTAAAATTAACTCAGGTTTCATAGCTATTGCTCTAGCTATTGCTACACGTTGTTGTTCACCCCCTGATAGCTGACCAGGCAAATTATTAAATCTATGCTTTAAACCAAATCTTTCTAATAACATTTTGGCTTCTTTTTCAGGATTTTTAAATTTATTTAATTCAAGAGTTAAAGCTACATTTTCAACTGCTGTATAATTTGGTATTAAATAAAAAGATTGAAAAATGATACCAATATTTTTCTTTCTGATTTCAGATATACTATCTTCACTTAATTTTGTTATTTCTTGATTTTGAAAAAATATTTTTCCAGATGTTGCTCGTTCTAAACCTCCAATCAGCATTATTAAACTTGTTTTTCCTGAGCCACTTTCTCCTACAATTGATATAGATTCTTTTTTTTTAGTAATTAAATTTATATCTTTTAAAACACTTATATTTTTCTTGCCAGTTTGGTATTTAAGATTTACTTTTTTTAATTTAAGAAGAGTATTCATGAATAAAAGTTTTATTATAAAAATAATTGTTCTCTGTCTAGTTAGTATAAAGGTACATTCAATTGAAAAAGTAGTATTATATGGAGATAGTTTAATGGCAGGTTATGGCCTGCCAGAAGAATACCATTTGTCCTTTGTTTTGCAAGATAGTTTACAATCAAGAGGTTATAATATTGAGATTATTAATGGAAGCGTTTCTGGCAGCACATCCTCTGGAGGTTTGAATAGAGCTGAATGGACTTTGTCTGAACCTGGTATAGATTTGATAGTTTTAAGTCTAGGTGCTAATGATATGTTAAGGGGAATTAATCCGAATGAAACTAAAAATAATCTAGAAAAAATAATCAAAATTGCTAAAGATAAAAATATTGAAATTATTTTGGCTGGAATGATTGCACCAACTTCTCATGGATTTAAATATAAAAAAAATTTTGATAAAATTTTTCCTGATTTATCTAAAAAATTTAAATTACAATTTATTCCATTTCTTCTAGAAGGAGTAGCCATGAAACCAGAATTTAATTTAAGCGATGGTATACACCCCAATGAAGAGGGTATAATAATTATAAGCAAAACATTGGAAGAAATGATTTTAAAGAATTTTTAAAAAGATATTAGTTCTATGGAAAAAAAACCCTATCATCATTTAAGTAATGGTACATTTAGAAACCCAGAAGGATCTCCTAAAAGAGACACAAAATTTAAATGGTCATTTAAAACTTTTAAAAAAGAAAAAAAAAAATTAGATATGACAGTTCCTAGTGAACATATTGTTGGAAAGGAAAAAGTATTATCAGATTTTGAAAAATTTAAAAATGATAGTTATATAGCCTGGATAGGACATGCTACATTTATTATCAAATTAGGAGAAACAACTATTATTACAGACCCTGTGTTTTCTAATAATGCAGGACCTTTAATATTTGGTCCTAAAAGATTTACCAAACCAGCTCTTAATCTTAAAGAAATTCCAAAAATTGATTTATTTTTACTTACACATAATCATTATGATCACCAAGATATGATGACTATAAGAAGATTTCCTTATAAAAATGCTAAAGTAATATTGCCACTAAAACTTGGAAAATATTTTACTAGAAATGGTTATAAAGATGTAAATGAGATGGATTGGTACGATGAAATAAAAATTAATAAAAAATTAAAAATTACATTTTTACCAGCAGTTCATTGGTCTAAAAGAAGTTTAACAGATACTAATAAAACTTTATGGGGCAATTTTTTAATTGAATATGATGGTAAAAAAATATTATTTGCTTGCGATACTGGAGTTGGAGATATTTACAAAGATTTAGGAAATAAATATGGACCAGTTGATCTTTCTTTTATCAATATTGGAGCTTATAATTTTTATCCAATGATGCCCATTAAAGATAAATCTGCTTTTCATACAAATCCAGAAGAAGCTCTTAGTATTGGAAGAGATTTAAAAAGTAAAAAAGTGATAGGAATGCATTGGGGTACTTTTGTTCTTTCTCTTGAACCAATTATGGAGCCGATGAAAAGGTTTAAAGATAGTGCAGAAAAATATGGTTATAATAAAAATGACGCAATATTATTTAAAATTGGTCAAATAGATACAATAGATGATATTATAGACTAATTTATATGAAAAAAATTTTTATAACTATTTTTATATTTTTTTTATCTTTTAGTTCAATGGCTAGTGATCAACAGCAAGAACTTAACAAATTGTTTGCTGAATTAAAAAAAAATATACCATCTTTATCATTTCAAATAGAAAAAAAAATCTGGACTATTTGGAGTACACACCCAACTGATCAAAAACTTACCTCTATATTAGACGAAGGTTCCAAATTAGTTCAAGATCAAAAGTTATTTAATGCTATTTCTGTTTTTACTGAAGCTATTCAAAAAGATCCAAATTGGGCAGAGGCTTGGAATAAAAGAGCAACTGTATATTATATGGTTGGTGAATTTAAAAAATCACAAGACGATATTGATAAAGTACTTAAATTAGAAGAAAGACATTTTGGAGCTTTAGCAGGTCAAGGTTTAGTTAACATTCAATTAGAAAATTATGAAAAAGCAATAAAAAGCTATCAAAAGGCAGAAGAAATTTATCCAGGGATGAAATCTCCAAAATTAATGATTAAACAAATTCAAGATTTAATTAAAAAACAGTCAATATAATATTGAATATAAAATTAAAATTGTTACTTAATTCTAACATACTTTACAAAAATATAGATTTTAAATAACTATTTACCTATAAATAATAAAAGTAGTTATATGGATAAAACAATTGACTTAAATAAATCTTTTAATTTAGCTGTTGAATGTCAACAAAAAAACAATCTGTTACATGCGAAAGTACTTTATTATGAAATTTTAAAAGTTTTACCTAATCATCTTCCTTCTTTAAAAAATCTTACAATTTTACATTTAAATTTGAAAGAATATCAGTACGCAAAAGATTGTTTTGAAAAAATAATTGAGAATGATCCTAGCAATGTAGAGTCGCACAACAATCTTGGTTTAGTTTATAGAAGTCTTGGAGACTTTGAAAAAGCAATAAGCTGTTGTGAAAAAGCAGTTGAGATAAACCCAAATTATGAAGAAGCACATAACAATCTTGGGGTATTATTTAGAGAACTTGGAGAGTCTTCAAAAGCAAGAGATTGTTATGAAAAGGCAATTAAAATAAATCCAAACAATGCTGCAGCAAATAATAATCTTGGGGTAATATTTAAAGAGCTTGGTGAATATAAAAAGGCAATGAATTATTGCAATAAAGCAATTGAAATTAACCCTAATTATGCAGCTGCTTATGGTAATCTTGGTTTAGTTTTTGGAGAACTTGGAGAATTTAAGAAGGCAAAAAGTTCATTCGAAAAAGCAATTGAAATTGAACCTAACTATATTGAAGCATATAATTATCTTGGTACAGTCGAAAGAGATTTTGGAGAACTTGAAAAAGCTAGAGAATGCTTTGAAAAAATTATTGAATTGGATCCTAGTAATCCGGTTTATTATTCAAATCTTTCTAGTGTACTAATTTCAAAATTTGATAATTTTGATAAAGCAATAAACACAAGTCATAAAAGTTTATTATTAAAAAATAAACAATTTAAATTGTTTAAAAATTCTATACAGACCTTTAGATTTAAACATGACGTAGAACAGGCAGAATATCTTATCTCAAAAGAATATAAGATAGATGGTATTAATCAATTTCAGAAAGTTGGCAATGAAATATTGAGTCGTATTGAAAATAAAGAAGATGAAAATATATTACTAAAAGAATACGAATTAAATGCACTTCTACCTTTTTATAAATCACATTACATTTATCAACCAAAAAAAATAACTGGAAGTTGTATTAACCCAAATAAAAATTGGTTAGATGTTGAGGATGAATATTTTAGTAGTGAAAAAAAACAAATAATTTATATTGATAATTTTTTATCTGATGAAGCCTTAGATGAGCTACGTAAATTTTGTTTGTTATCTAAAGTTTGGAATTTACAATATATTAATAAATATCTTGGTTCCTTTTCAGAAAATGGTTTTATTAGCCATTTACATTTACAAATTGCAAAAGATCTTAAGCTAAAATTACCAAAGTTATTTGGCCCTCACAACATTGAAAAATTCTGGGGTTTCAAATATGATACTACTTTAGGTAAAGGAATTAATATACACGCAGACTTTGCAATTCATAATTTAAATTTCTGGATTACACCAGATGAATACAATAATGATAAAAATTCAGGTGGTTTGAAAGTGTATGATGTTCCAGCGCCTGAAAACTGGACATTTAGAGAATACAACTCAGGAAAAAAAGATATGATTTATAAGTATTTAAATGACAATAAAGCAAAATGTGTAAATATACCTTATAAATTTAATAGAGCAGTTTTATTTAATTCAGGTTATTTTCATGAAACAGATAAAATAAATTTTAAAGATCAATACGTGGGTCGTAGAATAAATAACACCTATCTTTTTGGTAGAAGGCGAATAAATCATTAAATGTGTGGAAGATATGTATTAAAAAATCCAGTAACTAAAACAAGTAAACTTGTTAAATCAGCAATTCAAGTTGATGATATAGAAAATTATAATGCTCATCCATACCAAAAACTTCCAGTTATAAAAAAGTATAAAAATGGAAATACTTTAGAAAATTTAAAATGGGGATTAATTCCTAATTGGGCAAAAGATAAAGATTTTAAACCCTTAATCAATGCAAGATTAGAAACCATTGACGAAAAGATTTCATTTAAAAAACTTATTAAGAACAATAGATGTGTAGCAGTAGCTGATGGTTTTTATGAGTGGAAGAGAGATGAGAAAGAAAAAACTCCTTATTACTTTATAAGAAAAGATAGTAATCCGATATTTTTTGCTGGCATTTATGAAGAAGATCAATTTTGCTTGATAACTGAAGATGCGAAAGAAAACATTAAAGAAATTCATAATAGACAACCAGTAATAATCAATCAGAATGATATTAATAGATATTTGAATTTAGAACTTCAAGGATCTACTTTTTTGAAAGAGTCTAATAAGCCTGATCTTATATTTCACGAAGTATCAAAAGATGTCAATAAGCCTACTAATAATAGTGCTTCACTTATTCAAATTATAGGATAAAATTTAATAATGTTAACTTACATTGTGCCATTTATTATTTTAATTTTAGTAGTTGTATTTGTTCATGAATATGGACATTATTATTTTGCTAAAAAATATGGAGTAGGTGTGACTGATTTTTCTATTGGTTTTGGTCAAGAAATTATAGGATGGAATGATAAATATGGTACTCGATGGAAAATTTGCTGGATACCATTAGGAGGTTATGTAAAATTTTTTGGAGATAGGAATGTTTACTCCCAAACTGATCAAGAAAAAATTCTTAAAGATTATAATGAAAAAGATCGAGAAAAACTATTTGTTTTAAAACCTTTGTATCAAAGAGTTTTAATTGTATTCGGTGGACCTTTAGCTAATTTTTTATTAGCGATAGCTATTTTTTTTTCAATCTATATGTTTGTTGGAAAAGATTTTACACCAGCAATAATTAATGAGGTACAGAAAGATAGTCCAGCTATGGTTGGTGGATTAAAAAAAAATGATATTATTTTAGAAATTGATGGAAACAAAGTTAATAGTATCATGGACGTTTCTAAATACATCACTACTTCAACTGGTAAAATTATTGATTTTAAAGTTGAAAGATTTGATCAAGAATATTTATTAAAAATAAAACCTAATACCGTTTTAAGTGATGATAATTTGGGAAACAAAATTAATAAAAGAATGGTTGGTATAAAATTAGGTGCTTACAATAATAAAATTAATCATGTTAAATTAGGTCCTGCTCAAGCTTTAATTCATTCAGTAAAAGAAGTTTATTTTGTAAGTATTTCTTCTCTTAAATATATTGGTAGTATGTTAAAGGGTACTGGAGACACTTCACAGCTAGGTGGTCCTATCAGAATCGCTAAAATTACTGGCCAAGTTGCTGAAATTGGAATTCTACCTTTTATTTCTATAATGGCTTATATTTCCATTAGTCTTGGGCTAATTAATTTGTTTCCAATACCTATGTTAGATGGTGGGCATCTAATGTTTTATGCTTTCGAAAAAGTTTTAGGACGACCTTTAACGCAAAAAACACAAGAAGGTTTTTTTCGAATCGGGATGTTTTTACTGTTATCTTTAATGTTTTTTACAACATTTAATGACTTAAAAGACTTAGGTTTATTTAATTAATTTAAATTTTTTAAACAGTTGAAAAGTCAATAAAATCAATACTAATTTAATATTTTACAATATATTGTGTCTTATAGAAACTTATACACTAAAAAAAAGCTTGATTTATCAACGTTTATGACAAGTATAATGATTAACCAACATAACCGGAGCTAAAATGAACAAAAAACAACTAATTGCAAAGCTTTCAGGCTCATTAAATTTGAGCAAAGCTGATGCAGAAAGAACATTTGATACAATTACCAATACTATTTTAGAAGCACTAAAAGGCGATGATTCAGTAAAAATTGCTGGATTTGGTACTTATAAAGTAGCTAAGAGGAAAGCTAGAGTTGGAAGAAACCCGAGAACAGGTGAACAAATACAAATTGCTGCTTCTCAAAAAGTAAAATTCCTACCGGCAAAAGCTTTAAAAGAAGTATTCAACAAGTAATTATTTATTAACAGCCCTAAAGTTGAAAAATGTTTAGGGCTGTTACTATATGCAAATACTGCATACCAATTTTTCCTAATCAGCGTTAGTTTTTAATAATATTAAATTTATAAGTCATCTCTTTAACAGGAGGTCTTATGACTAAATTAATAAAGAGAATAACTGCACCAGTTCTAAGTTTTATTTTATTATTAAATATGAGCAGTGCAGGTATGGCGGATACGACAGTGTCTGCTGAAGTGGGGTTTATTTTTAATACTCTATTATTTTTAATTTGTGGTTTTCTTGTCATGTTCATGGCAGCAGGTTTTGCAATGCTAGAGTCTGGTATGGTAACTTCAAAAAGTGTTTCAGTAATTTGCGCAAAGAATATTGGTCTTTATGCTATTGCTGGAATTATGTTCTGGCTAGTTGGTTACAACTTAGCTTACGGTATTCCAGAAGGTGGATATATAGGTACATTCACACCATGGTCAGATGCTAGTGCAATTGATACTGGTTATGCGGATGGTTCTGATTGGTTTTTCCAAATGGTATTTTGTGCAACAACAGTTTCAATTTGCTCAGGTGCTATGGCTGAAAGAATTAAGTTATGGCCATTCTTCTTATTTGCAGCTATCTTAGCTGGAGTAATTTATCCAATCGTAATGGGTTGGCAGTGGGGTGGAGGCTGGTTAGCAGAAATTGGTTTTTCCGACTTTGCTGGATCAACTTTAGTACACTCAACAGGTGGTGCTGCTGCTTTAGCAGGGATTATGCTGTTAGGTGCTAGAAATGGAAGATTTGACTCTGCAGGGAATCCAAAAGCGTTAAAACCTTTTGCAGCGTCTTCAATTCCATTGGTAACAATAGGTGTATTTATCCTATGGTTAGGTTGGTTTGGATTTAATGGTGGATCTCAATTAGCATTAGGTACTTTTGATGATGCCGTTGCAATCTCCACTATATTTATCAATACAAATCTTGCAGCGTGTGGTGGTGTATTAGCTGCAGCAACAATTACAAGATTGATGTATGGTAAAACAGATGTAATTCAAATGTTAAATGGAGCAATTGGTGGCTTAGTTGCCATTACTGCTGAACCTTTAGCACCATCACCATTTGCAGCAATTTTAATTGGAGCAATTGGTGGATTGATTGTTGTGTTTGGAACTAAATTATTATTTAGTTTTAAACTTGATGATGTAGTAGGTGCAATTCCAGCTCACATGTTTGCTGGAATTTGGGGAACGCTAGCAGTGCCGTTAACTAATACTGATGCATCATTTAGTGCTCAGTTAATTGGTGTGCTATCAGTTAACATTTTTGTATTTGGTGTGTCATTCATTGTATGGTCAGTAATGAAAGGAATTTTTGGTATCAGATTAAGTAAAGAAGCTGAAACCAAAGGTACAGATGTTACTGAAACAGGTGTAATCGCATACGCAATCAGAGACTAATTGCATGCAATAAAGAGGCTCTTCGATCTCCATATCGTTATCTCATTGGAGAGCCTCTTAAAAACAGAATAACTATCTCTCTCTCTTATAGTTAATAAAAGGCCCCTTTTAGGGGCCTTTTATTTATACACATGCTCTATTGTCATAACTCTTTTGATTAATCAGCAATTCTTAAATGAAGAAATTTTACTAAAAAAGCTTTTATAACAAGGAGAGATAATGATTAATTTAATTAGAAAAATAATAATCAGTTTTGTAATCATTTTTAGCATTACAGGATTAGCTTCAGCCGAGACCACTATGTCAGCTGAAGGACAGTATATATTTAATTCACTTGGATTTTACTTAGGAGGTGTTTTAGTTGCATTTATGGCTGCTGGATTTTGTATGCTTGAAAGTGGATTGGTTACAACTAAGAGTGTATCAACAATTGCAGCTAAAAATATTGGAAAATTTGCAATTTGTTCTTTAATATTTTTTTTCTGTGGATACAATTTAGCTTATGGAATACCTGAGGGTGGTTTTATAGGTTCGTTTTCAATGTGGAAAGATTCTTCTGAGCTAGCTACAGGTTATTCAGATTATTCTGATTGGTTTTTTCAAACAATGTTTGTTTGTGCAACCGCATCTATAGTATCTGGTGCAGTAGCTGAAAGAATTAAAATTTGGCCATTCTTTATTTTCGCAGCAATCATGGCTGGTATTATTTATCCAATATCAATGGGCTGGCAGTGGGGTGGCGGTTGGTTAGCAACCTCTGGATTTTCAGATTTTGCTGGTTCAACTTTAGTTCATGCTTGTGGTGGAGCTGCTGCATTAGCTGGAGTAATGGTTTTAGGCGCAAGGGAAGGGAGATTTGGAAAAAAAGGAGAATCTAAATCTTTAGTCCCATTTGCAGCTTCAAGTATACCATTAGTTACTCTTGGAACTTTTTTACTATGGTTTGGATGGTTTGGTTTTAATGGATTTTCACAACTTGCAATGGGAACTTTTGATGATGTCAATGCAATAAGTAAAATTGCTGTCAATACTCATTTGGCAGGAGCTGCTGGTACAGTTACGGCTGCTGTTGTTACAAGATTGCTTGGAGGAAAAACAGACATTGTAATGATGCTTAATGGAGCTTTAGCAGGATTAGTTGCTATTACAGCAGAACCATTAACACCAAGTCCATTGCTCGCTATACTGATTGGATCTATTGGATCATTAATTATGTATTTTGGAACTAAATTTCTTGAGAGTAAAAAAATTGATGATGTAGTAGGCGCGATACCAGTTCATATGTTTGCTGGAATTTTTGGAACTTTAATTGTTCCAGTGTCAAATTCTGACACATCCTTTGGAACTCAATTAACTGGAGTAATTTCTGTATGTTTGTTTAGTTTCATTTTATCATACATTGCATTTAAAATTATGCACTCAACTATTGGACTTAGAATTAGTTCTCAAGCCGAAAAACTTGGAACAGATGTTGCAGAAGTTGGTGTAAAAGCTTACGCAATCAGAGACTAAAAAGAATTATCTCATAATAGATTTAAAGGTCCCTAAAAGTAAGGGGCCTTTTACTTATTTAAAATATTTTGAAGTGTCTTAAGTACTTCTTTTGCATGATCTTTTACTTTTACGTCATTCCATACTTTTAATACTTTACCTTTTTTATCTATTAAAAAAGTAGACCTATTTGTTCCCATAAACTCGCGTCCCATAAACTTTTTTTTACCCCAGACTTTATATTTTTTTAAAACCTTAAGTTTTTCATCTGACAATAAATCAAATTTAATTTTGTATTTTTTTCTGAATTTATCATGACTTTTAACACTATCTTTTGAGATTCCCAAGATTTCACAATCTAATTTTTTAAACTTGTTTAGAAGTTTATTAAAATCAATAGTCTCTACAGTACATCCTGGAGTATCGTCTTTTGGATAGAAATATAAAACCACATATTTTCCAATAGACTCTTTTAATATATAAACTTTTTTACTTGTTGAAGGTAAAGTAAAATTATCCGCTTTCATTTTTAGGTCTTTTTTTGATTAATTCATTAAACACTTTTTCTGGTGTAAGTGTTTTCATATTTTCTCTATCTCTTATCCAAGTATTATCAGTATAATTATCTGGTGTTATAAAGTTTATGTTGCTATATTTAAGTTCGCTTATAGCATCATTAACTATCAAACCAAACGATTCTATATTCAATGCTGCTGCTAAATTTAAGGGTCCAGAATTATTTCCTACAAAAAAATTAGAATTTTTTATCGCACAAATAATTCCTGTAAGATCTTTATTTGAACAGTCAATGAAATATTTTTTTTGAGATTTTTCAATTATTTTTTTTGATATATAGGATTTATCAGGTCCACAAATTAGATAAATATAATCAAATAATTTTTTTTCATAAAGAAGATCTGCTAATTTTATAAAATCTTCCTCATACCACATTTTATAATCTTCAAAAGAGTCGACACCAAAAGCAATTTTTTTTCCATCAATTAGTAATTCTGAATTAATTTCATTTAGTTTTTTCATATCTATTTCAATTTGAGGAAATGGATTATTTAAAATTATATTATGTAGCTTCAATAATTTTTGGGATTGTTCTGAGTAACTTAAGTTCCAATCATCTTCATCTAAAAATAATTTTGTAGAAAGCCATTTTTTTTGATTACCAATTCCTGGACCTATAATATTTTTAACACCTAAAATTTTTGCTGCGATTGCAGGTTTATTAACTTTATCTAAAAGATAGACATGGGAGTATTTATTTTTTTTATAAATAAATATTAACTTTAGTACATCAACCCAATAATATATTCCTTTTCTAAAATCATTATAAGTAATATTGTTAATATGTTTTAAATCTCTTAAAATATTTTTTGCCTGTGTTTTTTTTCTTAGAATTAAATCAACATTAATTTTATGATGTTCGCTTATAGCTTTTATATATGGTAGCTGCCATATTAGATCACCTAATTTATGATGTGTGTAAACAATACAAATCTTATTATTCATAAAATCTAATTTTAATTTCTTCTCTTCTTTTAAAATTTTTATAATCTAATCCTTTTACAGGATATCTATTTTTACATAAAATTTTTTTAACTTTTACCATTTTGGAATTTATTAAAGATAATTCAATAACTTTTGGGTCTTTGTATTTATCTAATCCCCCATAATTATTACCATGAATGTGGATAATTTTTAGATCGAATTTATTTAAAAAATTTTTAATTTTTCTTATATTTTTATGAACTTCATGAAATTCAATTATCAGAAATACTATTTTGTTAGTATTTTTTTTAATATCATTAAGAATTTTATATTCATCACCTTCTATATCTACTTTTAAGATTATTTTATCAAATTTACTTAAGATTTCTGGAATTGTAATTTCTTTATTATTTTTTTTTTTAAAAACTATTTTTTTTTGATAATGATGCTTCTTGTCATTAAAGAATAATTTATAATCTAAGTACTTAAAAATATCTAATATTTTGCTGATCCTTAGTTTTCTAAATAATAAAAAAGCAATAAAGTCTTTTTTGAATCTATTCCACCAAAATTCTTTATTTATAGTATGATCATAAGCAGCAATTTGACATTTAATTTTTCTTTTCCAAAAATCTCTCTCAAACTCCCAGTCATCGTTTAAACCACAAGTTATTAAAGTGTTTGTTAGTCTTAAGATTCTTTTATCAATTATGTAACCACCATCAGTTTTTGGACCAAGTCTAACCAAATTAGATTTATTTGTATGATAGGGTTTTAAAAATTTAGGAAGCACAATTGTTTATTTTATATCTAAATTAACATATAAATATAACTTATGAATATAAAATCTATTCAAACTTTAGTTTCTGAAGCTATGAGAGAAATTAAAACAATTAATGCAGATGAAGCTTTTAAGATGTTTGAGGAAAATAATTGTAATTTAATCGACATAAGAGAGGCAAGTGAAATAGAAAAAACTGGAGGTGTTGAAAAATCAGTGCAAATTTCGAGAGGAATGATGGAGATCTTTTTAGATCCTAATAGTGTTTTTTTTCAACAAGGCAAGCTAGATCAAAATAAAGAAATGGTTTTATTTTGTGCAGGAGGAATTAGATCTGCTTTAGCAGTAAAAGCATTACAAAATATGGGATACGAAAAGGTATCACATATAGAAGGTGGTTTTGGTTCAATTAGTAAGAGTAAATTTAAGATACTTTAGTCTGAGTTTAATTCTTCAACAGCATACTCAAGTCGATCTTGTCCCCAAAAAATTTTATTGTTTACAATAAAAGTTGGTGCACCAAAAACTTCTTTTTTAAACGCATCATTAGTTGTGTCTTTCAAAGCGTCTTTAATTGATTGTTGTTTAATTCCATCTAAAAAATTTT
Source organism: Pelagibacterales bacterium SAG-MED46 (assembly GCA_014653455.1). Classification (GTDB taxonomy): domain Bacteria; phylum Pseudomonadota; class Alphaproteobacteria; order Pelagibacterales; family Pelagibacteraceae; genus Pelagibacter. The sequence goes on from JACWEN010000004.1 coordinate 30,111, forward strand.
CATTATTTATATTTAAAGCTTTCAATAGTTGAGAGATCTCTTTGTCATTAGATAAATCTAAATTATCTTTCCAATAAGCGTTAAAAAAAATATTAAGATAATTATTTTTTTGATCATCAGCTATGTATAAATATCCACGCATTAAATAAAGAGAATTTATTGGAAATTTAGAGTTCCATTTAAAAGGTATGTTATTTTTTTTTGATACAAGTTCACAATCACTTTGCATATTTTTTATTTTATATTTATTGAAAGCTGGAGCATTTATACCTGCTAGATTATGAAGACCACCTAGAAAAATAGGTTTATAATTAAATCTTATAGAACTATTCTCTTGGATTTTTTGAATTTTTTTATGAGCTATATATGAGTAAGCACTAATTATATCAAAATAAAAATCTATGTTGTCATTCATACAAACTCATTCTCTTTGCAAAGAAAATTCTAATTATCCAATAAACAAATAAGCCAATTGGACCGATTAAGTAAATAATGATTAGAGGAAAAGCTAGTAAGACCTTGCTAATGTAAAATTTTTGAGCATCTTTAACTATCCATCCTCCTAAAAATAAATTTATAGCAATGAAGTGGGTCCAAAAGATCATTACATATAAATTATCTTCAAATAATCGAGAAAGCTCATCTAATCCTAGATAGAGCATGAAATTACCATCAAAATCATAACCTATTAAATAAGATTTATATAAAATCAATATATACGCACCACTTAATAAAAAGATTGGAAAGATAGAAGTTACAAAAAATCTACATATATAAGATTGTGGAAAAAAAATTAAAATAAACCAAAATGGTAATACACCTAAGTTGATCCACATATAAAGTATCTCAATAGTAAAATATGTATAAATTTGTTCAATCATTTAAGTATATTATATAAAATCTAACCATGATTCCTATAAGAAATAGAAAAAAAACATTGAAGGTAACTGTTGAGGAAATGAGAAATTTCGCTTTTGTTTATATTGAAAAATATGCTCCATCAAAACAACAGTTAAAGACTTATTTGTTGAAGAAATACATGAAGCTTTCAGCGTCAGACATAAAAAAAAAGGATGTAAATAAATTGATTGATATTGTTCTTTCAGATTTGGAAAAAAGTAAATTTATAAACGATCAATTTTATTCTGAAAGTAAGGCTAAAAGCATGATTCAAAGAGGAAATTCAATTAATAAAATTAGAAATTATTTAATGGGCAAAGGGATAAATGATGATTTTATTAAAGACACAGTTGAAAAGATTAAAGAAGATAATTCTGATCAAGATTTTTTCTCAGCTATAAAAATTTGCAAAAAAAAAAGAATTGGACCAGCAAGAGCAGAAGACAATAGAACTTTATTTTATAAAAAAGATATATCTTTACTAGCTCGTAATGGATTTGATTTTGAGACCTCCAGAAAAGTAATGGATATAGAAAAAGATGAATACCTTAAGATAATTAATCTTCTTTAGTTATTTTATCTTTTTCTTTTTCAACTAAATTATTAATTTTTTGTCTTACATAGTTTTTAACAAATACAAAAACTAATAAACCAAAAATTGAAACTGAAACAATTATTATCAGTATAATTCTAAGCTGTTCATCCATTATAAAATATTTTTACTTTTTAAAATGAGACTTGGATTTTTAAGATCTTTTTTTCCGTATAATATTTCATTTCCATCAAAATCAGTAATAGTGCCACCTGCGGAAAGTAATATTGAATGACCTGCAGCTATATCCCACTCGTAAGCTCTTGGCTCAGCAACGTAACCATCATATTCACCAGCTGCGACTACACAAAACTTAAGTGAACTTTTCATTCTCACGTTTTCAACCACACCAATATCCTGATATATTTTTTGAATTTCTGGTTTAATTTTGTTTGAGTATGAAATAAATTTTATAGGTCTATTGTTTTCAACATTTTTACTACTTAAATTTATAGTTTTTCCATTACTTAATTCAAAAGCACTTCCTTTTCCGTAAGAATAAAACATTCTTTTTTTAGCGGGAGCATTAATCAATCCAGCTACGGGTTTATTGTTGATAATTAAGCCTGCATTTATTGTAAATTCTTCTAAATCATTAATGTAATCATAAGTCCCGTCAATAGGGTCAACCAACCAAAAATTTTTTAACTGAGTATTATATTTATTATCAGATGTTTCTTCTGATATGATGGGTATGTCCGGTGTCATTTCTAGGATTTTTTCTGTAATAAATTTATTAACTTCTAAGTCGCCATTGCTGACAGGTGTATTGTCAGATTTGATTTCTTTTTTTAATCCTTTTTCTCTAAGAGATAGTGATAAATCTCCAGCCTTTAAAAAAGTATCTATTAAGCCTTCTATAATTTTTTTTGTTTCCATCTTAATTAGTCAATTTTTTTTAATTCAATATTTTTTGCATTAATCACTTTTTTTCCTACATTTTCAAAATTAACAGTGACTTTATCATTTATAATAGATTGTACCTGTCCAATACCCCAGCCTTTATTGTTTGGATTAGTGACTTTGTCACCTGGTTCATAATCTAAAATCATTTAATTTAACTTATATTGTAAATAAGTATAAATATCACCTTATGAATAAAAAATTAAATTCTATTGGTATTAATAAAAAACCTAAAGATACTACTGTAGTAGTGGCTATGTCAGGTGGAGTAGACTCTTCAACTGTAGCCGGTATCATGAAAAATGAAGGCTATAAAGTTATTGGTATCACTCTAAAGCTTTATGACGATGGAAAAGAAGTTGCTAAATCTAAACAATGTTGTTCTGGACAAGACATAATGGATGCAAAACGTGTTGCACATAAATTAGATATCGAACATAAAATTTTATATTATCAAGATAAGTTTAAGCAAGGTGTTATAGATAATTTTGTTGACAGTTATTTAAATGGAGAAACTCCAATACCATGTGTTCAATGTAATCAAACAGTCAAATTTAGAGATTTATTTGAAGTATCTAAAGATCTAAACGCAGATGCGTTAGTTACAGGCCATTATGTAAAAAACATTACAGCCAATAATATTAACAATATGTACAGAGCGATTGATGAAAACAGAGATCAAAGTTATTTTTTATTTAATACAACTCGTGAACAATTAGATTATTTAAGATTTCCATTAGGTGGAATGTTAAAAGATAAAACAAGAGAGATAGCTAAAGAACTGGACTTAAATGTTGCTGATAAACCTGACAGTCAAGATATTTGTTTTGTACCTAATGGAGATTACGCCTCAGTAATTAGAAAATTTAGACCAGATTCTTTTCAAAAAGGAAATATTAAAAATTTAAAAGGAAATGTTATTGGTGTTCATGATGGAATTATTAATTTTACAATTGGACAAAGAAAAGGAATTAAAGTTTCAGATAAAGAGCCTTTATATGTTTTAAAAATAAATTCAGAAAATAATGAGATCATAGTTGGTCCAAAAGATAATTTGGGAAAAAAAGATATATCTCTTAAAGATTTAAATTTATTAACTGATGAAAAGGATTTAGATCAAAATATTTTTGTAAAAGTTAGATCTACAGGAAACCTTCTTGAAGCTAAAGTTGATCTAAAAGAGAATAATACCGCTCAAGTAAATCTGGTTAATTCCGAAGATGGTATTTCACCAGGTCAGGCATGCGTATTCTATAGTAAAGACCAATTTGGTCATAAAGTGCTTGGAGGTGGCTGGATTAAAGAATAGAGGAATTACTTCTTCTTGTTTTTTCTTTTTGCTCTTCTTTTTTTAGAGCCTTGTTTTCTTCGGCCTCTATGTTTTTTTGGATAACTCATTAAGTCCTATTTATTAATTTTATTGACGTTTTTTACGGGATATAGCATTGTCTTCTTAACATATCAAATTTTATTATGACCAATTCTTTCAAGACATTTTTAAAACACACTGCAAAAGACTTTCATAATCAGTCAGTTAATCCACCAATTGTTCGAGCCTCAACAATTATATTCAAATCTATGCAAGATATTCGAAAAATGCAAAATAAAGCAAAAAAAAACCCTACTGGTGGACACTTTGATTACGGGAGACAAGGAACTTCAACGACGCATATTCTTCAACAAATTTTATCAAAATTAGAAGAAAGCTATTTTACTTTTTTAACGCCAACAGGATTTGGATCAGTATTTCTTGCAATTTTTAGCGTCACAAGGCCGGGTGATGAAATTATAGTAGCTGATCCAGTTTACAGTCCAACGAGATTACTATCACAAGATTTTCTTAAAGAATTTAATATTAAAACTACTTTTTATGATCCTCATAACCTTAAGACATTAGAGAAAGCTATTACAAAAAAAACTAAATTAATTTTTGTGGAAAATCCAGGTAGCAATACTTTTGATTTCCAAGATTTAGGCAAAATTATTTCTATAGCAAAAAAAAATAAGATTTTAACTGCAATTGATAATACCTGGGGAACTCCATATTTTTTAAAACCAATCAAACTTGGTTTTGATATGTCAATTGTCTCAGCAACAAAATATTATTCTGGTCATTCCGATGTAATGGGAGGAAGTCTAGCAGTTAACAAAAAAGTTTTTGCTAAGGTAAAAGCTGCTGAAAGAGTTACAGGTTTAAGATTAGGACCTGATGATGCTTATTTAATAACAAGAGGTTTAAGAACTTTAGATGTAAGATTAGATCGACATAGTCAAAATGCAAAAAAAGTTGCAGAATTTTTATCCAAATTTAAGAACATAAAATTATTATACCCTTACAAGAATGACTCTTATAATTTTAGAATGTGGAAGAAATTTTATTCTGGAGCTTCAGGTTTAATGGGACTTAGAATTAAATCTAAAAGTGAAAAATCAGTGGTTAAATTTGTAAATAATTTAAAATTGTTCGGTCATGGCTATAGTTGGGGTGGATTTGAAAGTTTAGCATTGCATCAAAACATTAGAGAGCAAGGAAACAGAAAATATCTTAAATTGGATAAAAATGAGCATATTGTAAGATTACACATAGGACTTGAAGATCCTAGCGACCTTATCGCTGATATTAAACAGTCATTAAAACATCTAAAGTAATTTTTAAATGTCAGCTGAAAAATTTATTAAAAACAAAACTGTTTTAATTACTCTAGTTGCTGCTTGTTTAATTGTTATTATTTCTCTTGGAATTAGACAGACATTTGGAATGTTCTACTTTGACTTTTCAACTGACTTAGGAATAACTTTATCTCAATTTGGTTTTGCGCTAGGTCTTCAAATGTTTTTATGGGGAGCTTTTGCACCCTGGTTTGGAGTTATTACTGATAAATATGGTGGCCATATTGCAGTGTTTATTGGTTTTATTTTTTATCTACTTGGAATTTTGATGTTGGTTTCAGAATATAACACTGGACTTTATTTTGTTACTGGTATTGGTGTATTAATAGGTGTTGCACTTGGTGGAACTGCAATCAGTATTCCAGTTTCAGTGGTCGCTAAACATTTTCCTCAATCCAACAGAACTGCTGCTATTGGCATTGTTACAGCTGCTGGTTCATTTGGTTATTTTGTATCACCTGTATTTACTAGATATTCACTTCTTGAATTTGGCTGGGAAAGTACACTTTTAATTTTTGCTGCTTTTATTTTTGCAGGTCTAATATTAGCTTTCTATTTAACTACACCAAAAGATGTTGTTGGTGGAATAATAGATGATAAACAAACTGCAAGTGAAGCACTGAAAGAAGCTTTTAAAAGTAAAAGTTTTATATATTTAACTTTAGGTTTTTTTGTTTGTGGATGGCATATCGCTTTAGTTGCAACACACATACCAATTTATATTAGTGATAGAGGTTTACCTGAATGGTGTACTGTTACAATTCTATCAATGATAGGTTTATTCAATATTGCAGGCACACTAACATCAGGGTATTTAGCTCAAAAATTAAGTAAAAAATTAATTTTAAGTACAATTTATTTAGCGAGAGGTGTAGTAATAGCTTTATTTATATTTCTTCCACCAAATCCAATTATTGCAGTCTTATTTGGTATTACATTTGGTTTTTTATGGCTCTCAACTGTACCACCAACAATGGGTTTAGTTGGATTTATTTTTGGAACCAAATATATAGGTTTATTATATGGAATAGTTTTTTTAAGTCATCAAGTAGGATCTTTTTTAGGAGCTTATTTAGGAGGTGTATTTCATGATTTGCATGGATCATATGACTATGCTTGGTATATATCTATTGCTTTATCAATTTTTGCAGGTTTGATACACTTGCCAATAATAGAAAAACAAGTTGCAAGACTTCAAACAACCTAAAAAATTGATTAAAAAAAATTACTTAAATCACATTAATAATTCAAACAAACCTTTTATCATCTACAAAACGATCAAAGGTTTTGATTTATTTACAGATTTTTCGAAAAAAATAACTTTAAATAATAAGAATATCATTAATTTTTTAAATCAAAAACATAAGTTTAAGACGAAGTATAAAAATACAGATTTAATGATAGGCTTCTTTGGTTATGAATTATTAAATAATTTAATTGGAGTAAAGCTTCCTAAACAAAAAAGCATTAATTTTCCAAAAGGAATATTTTATAAACCTGAAACTAAAATTTCTTTAAAAGAAGATTTAACTTATCAATTAAATTCATCACAAAAAATAGATAAAAAATTTAAGATAAATATTAATCAAAAATCATACACAAAAATCTTTAATAAATTTAAAAAGCAAATTAGATCTGGTGAGACATATCAAATTAAAATATGTACAAAATATAAAAATGAATTCTTAATTGATCCTTTAGATTTTTTTTGCAGACTAACTAAAAGTAATTTAGCACCAGAAGCTTTTATGATTAAAGATAAAAATTTTTCAATTATTAGCTGTTCACCTGAGAATTTGATCAGCAAAAAGGGTTCTAATATATCAACAAAACCTATAGCTGGAACTCTAAGAAAAACTAAAAATTTTAATAAGAATAAAGCTTTAAGCTTTTTTAGAAATAATATTAAGGAAACAAAAGAACATAATATGATTGTTGATATGGAAAGAAATGACCTATCAAAAATATGTAAACCTGGAAGTGTTCGGCTTAAAAAAGAAAAAACAGTTGAAGAATATAAAGATCTTTATCATTATGTAAGTTTAATTACAGGAAAGCTTAAAAAAAATACAAAGAATATAGATATTATAAAAGCAATGATGCCAGGTGGATCTGTAATTGGTTGTCCCAAAATAAGCACATTAAATCTTTTGAATAATCAAGAAAAAGAAAATCGAAATATTTATACAGGAAGTTTTGGTTTCATGAAATTTAATAGAGATATGAGATTTAATATAATTATTAGATCAATATTAAATTATAAAAATGTTTCTGAAATTTCAGTTGCATCAGGTGTTGTAATTGACAGTAATGCAAAACATGAATTTAATGAAAACTTTATTAAAGCAAAAGCGTTAATAGATTTATATAAATGATATACGTAATTGATCATAAAGACTCTTTTACACATAATGTAGTTCATCAATTTTCATTATTTGATAAAGTTGAGTGCGATGATTTTAGTAAAATTAATAACTCAAAATTAAATCAAGCATCAACAATTGTTTTTTCTCCAGGACCAGGATCTCCAAAAGATTATCCATTGTCCTCAAAAATTTATAAGAAATTTAAGGGTAAAAAGAAAATAATAGGGATTTGTCTCGGGTTTCAGCAAATATTATTTAGTGAGGGAGCTAGTATAATTGAACAAAGTAAAATTTATCATGGATTTCAATCAGAAGTATTAGTTAATAAATCAAGCAAACTATTTAATTTAGGTCATAAATTTAAAGTTGGTCGTTATCATTCTTTAAAATTAAAGGAACCTTTTGCAGCAGAAAATTTTGACATAACAATGAGATGTGTTATTTCAGGAGCCGCAATGTCATTTGAAAATAACATTGATAAAATTTATGGATTTCAATTTCACCCAGAATCATTTTTAACGTTAAATGGTAAAATACTTATTAAAAAAATCTTATCAGCTTAAAGATCTTAAAGAAATTGAATTTAAAGATCTTTGGGGAGATCGTGGCGTGTTTACCACAATGTGGATATTTGAAAATCCTTCAAAAATTCTTTTCTTTAAAGAACATATTAATAACTTAATTAAATCTACTAAAGCTTTCTCAATATTTAAATCATCATTAAGATCAGATATTTTAAGATTAATAAAAAATAATACTAATTTAAAAATAAAATATAACCATTTATTAAGAGTTGCTATTAATAAAAAAATTCTATCAATTTCATTAAGAAAACGTATTAAACCAAAATTAAATTTTGATTTAAAATTAGTAAAACTAAAAAGACAAAAACCTGAATTTAAAAATTTAAAATATAAAGAAATAATAAAACATTTATCAAAACTTGATAATTCAAAATCAGATATTGGGTTATGTGCAAATAAAAAAATTTTTGAAACTGGAACTTCTAACTTACTTTTTGTTAAGGAGGATAAATTCTTCTCACCAAAAGATAAGTTTTACAAAGGTATTACTTACAAATTTTTTAAGTCAAAAATAAAAAAAATTAAAAGAAAAGATATTTTTGTTAATAATTTAGAAGAGTTCGATGAAATTATTTTGATCGGATCTGGAAAAGGTGTTGCTTCAGTAAAAACTATTAGTCAAATAAGATGGAAAAGAAAAAGTCTAAAACACTATAATATACTTTCAAAATATTATAAATCAGCTGTCACTAAGTGCAAAGTTTATAAATAAGTATTATGAGAGATCCAAATAATCCATGTTTATTTTGTAATTCAAAGGGGAGTGGTGTTGCCCATGAAAATGATTTAGCGTACGCAAGCTATGATACGTATCCTGTTACAGAGCAACACTGTTTAATAATACCCAAAAGACATGTAGCAGATTATTTTGAACTATCCAATGATGAGCTCATCGCATGCAATGATTTGATTAAAATTGTAAAAAATGAGGTTACATATAAAGATAAAAGTATAAAAGCATTTAATGTTGGAACTAATGCTGGAAAAATAGCCGGACAATCAATCATGCATTGTCATATTCATTTGATTCCAAGAAGAGAAGGTGATGTTGACAACCCACAAGGCGGGGTTAGATCTGTAATACCAAAAAAACAGCATTATAAACGTAAAATATAAATTATAGGTTGTTATTAAAGACACATTGTCCAATAGTTAGGGGTTGAACTATAGAATTAAGTAGATTAGAAAACTTTTAATTTTACTATAAAATTTTACACAAGGGTAATATGTTAAATACAAATCCATTTTCTATTTTAGCGGAGACAGTATCACCTTTTGCTATGCAAAGTTTTATTATTGCTATGATTGTTTTGATAGCACTTGGAACAATCATTCAAATGATACATCATAAGAATATTACTTATTTCTTTAACAACGCAAAAAAAGCAAAATTACAGGCAACGAGAGAAATCGGAGCTGGAGAAAAAGCGTCAATAATTGCAAAAACAACTGTTGTTGATATTGGGACTACTGCAGAGCTTGGATTTGGAAAAAGAAGATTATCTCACGTTCTTGGAATGTATGGTACCATCATTTTTTGGATTTCATCAGCAATGTTAGTATTTTGTTATACAGGAACTGGTAAATCATCATCTTCAATGTGGTCAATGTTATGGCATGTTGGAGCGATACTAACTTGTGTTGGAGGATATTGGTTCTGGTTTTTTTTAAGAGTTGATGTTTCAGCTGAAGCTCATCCTTGGTATAGAATTATTAAAGCTGATTTATTTGTTTTAGCATTATTAGCTTGTTCAACTTTTGGCCTTGCTTGGTCTTACACTCAATTTAATGGACAAGTTGGTCTTTCATTTTTATTTTTATCTTTATTTATAGTTTCAAATTTAGTTTTATTTGGAGGAGTTTACTGGTCTAAGTTTGCTCATATGTTTTATAAACCTGGAGCAGCAATTCAAAAAAATCTAGCTGAAGCTGATGGGTCTAGAGATAATTTACCTCCACCAGCAGATGCACCTGAGCAATTTGGCTTAGGGATTAAAAGAGAACAACCTAAACATTACTGAAAATGAAAAATTTAAATAAGGAGAAAAAATAATATGTCAACTTTTGTATACATGACTAGATGTGATGGCTGTGGTCATTGCGTAGATATTTGCCCATCAGATATAATGCACATTGATGAAAATATCAGACGTGCAAAAAATATTGAACCTAATTTTTGTTGGGAGTGTTATTCATGTGTTAAAGCATGTCCAAACCATGCTATTGATGTTAGAGGTTATGCAGACTTTGCTCCTATGGGGCACAGTGTTAGAGTTAGACGTGAAGAAGAAAAAGGAACTATTTCGTGGAAAATTAAATTTAGAAACGGAACTATAAAAGATTTTGTTTCACCTATTACAACAAAACCATGGGGAAAATTTATTCCAAAACTTGCAGAAGGTGATAAACCTAATCAAGGTGAAATTAATTCACAAAGATTATATACAGAACCAGAAGGACTTAATATTGATGGTGAGTTACCAGCAGTACCAAAAGATTCATTTAAAAAAGGAGTTTACTATTAATGGCTAAGCATAAAACTCATTACGAAGATTGTGATGTACTTGTTGTTGGTGGTGGTATGGCTGGAACTGGTGCTACTTTTGAAGCTAGACACTGGGGTAGAGACATGAAAATTATTTGTGTTGAAAAAGCAAATATTGATAGAAGTGGTGCTGTTGCTCAAGGTCTTTACGCAATTAACTGTTACATGGGAATGCAGTGGGGTGAAAACCAACCTGAAGACCACGTAAGATATGCAAGAAATGACTTAATGGGAATGGTTAGAGAAGATTTAGGTTATGATATGGCTCGTCACGTAGACTCAACAGTTCACATGTTTGATGAATGGGGTCTTCCAATGATGAAAAATGAGGAAACTGGAAGATATCTTAGAGAAGGTAAATGGCAGATAATGATTCATGGAGAGAGCTATAAGCCAATTGTTGCAGAAGCTGCAAAAAAATCAGCTGATAAAATTTACAATAGAATAATGATTACTCATTTATTAATGGATGAGTCTCAAGAGAACAGAGTAGGTGGTGCTGTTGGATTTAATATGAGAACTGGTGACTTCCATGTGTTTAGAGCAAAAGCCGTTATAGTAGCAGCTGGTGGAGCTTCTCACATATTCAAACCAAGAGCGGTTGGTGAAGGAATGGGAAGAACTTGGTATGCACCATGGAGTAATGGTTCAGCATATGCTTTACCAATTGCAGCTGGAGCTAAGATGACTCAAATGGAAAACAGAATTGTGTTATGTAGATTTAAAGATGGATATGGTCCTGTTGGTGCTTATTTCTTGCATTTAAAAACTTATACTCAAAATGCTAATGGTGAAAACTATGAGAAGAAATGGTATGACCAAACGAAAGAGTTAGTTGGGGAATATATTGATCACCATCCAACTCCAACTTGTTTAAGAAATCACGCTTTTATTCAAGAAACTATGGCAGGTGGGGGGCCAATTCACATGGTTACAACTGAAGCATTTCAAGACCCACATTTAGAAACTGTTGGTTGGGAAAACTTCTTAGGTATGACAGTAGGTCAAGCAGTTGTTTGGGCCTCTCAAAACATTGACCCTAAATATACAAATCCAGAATTAACAACATCTGAACCATATGTTATGGGCTCACATGCTACTTGTTCTGGAGCTTGGGTTAGTGGTCCAGAAGATTTATCTCCACCAGAGTATTTTTGGGGTTATAATAGAATGCTTACAATTGACGGACTATTTGGAGCAGGTGATACAGTGGGTGGAAGTGCACATAAATTTTCATCAGGCTCATTTACTGAAGGTAGATTAGCTGCAAAAGCAGCAGTTAAATATATTGAGGAAAAAAAAGCTGAAGGTTTAAAAGTAACTGATAAACAATGTGAAGATTTTAAAGTTAAAGTTTATAAACCACTTGAAACGTATACTGTTGCTCAAAATGAAATTACTGGTGGAACAGTGTCTCCAAGTTATATCTCACCAATTCAAGGATTACAGCGTTTACAAAGAATAATGGATGAATATGTGGGTGGAATAGCTACTAATTATATGACTAATGCTAATATGTTGAAGAGAGGTTTGGAGCTTTTGGCTTGGTTAGAGGAAGATCTTGAAAATGTTGGAGCAGAGGATTATCATCAGCTAATGAGAGCCTGGGAGCTTAAACATAGAGCTCTTACATCTCAATGTGTAACAGAACACACTATGTTTAGAGAGGAAACTAGATGGCCAGGATACTATTATAGAGGTGATCATATGAAACTTGATGATGACAACTGGCATTGCTTAACAGTGTCAAGAAGAGATCCTAAAACAGGCAAATTTAGTATGGAGAAAGTTCCTGTCTACCATATCGTGGATGAGAACGAGAAGAAAAAAGCTTCTTAAATTATATTTTAAATAAACAGTATGGATATATTGTCAATGACTGATGATGAGGTTTATGCGGTAGCAAAACCTATCTGGAATAACTTGGTTAAATCTTCAAATCTTAAGGATTATGGGGGTTTTACTAAAGATTTTTCAACCCAAATGCTGTTTGGGGCTAATGAAGTTGAGTTGGGTAAACAGTGGGCAAATAATAAGATAATTACCAATTTAAAAGACACATTTGAACCATTTGGATGTTTACGAAGAGGTGTTCATGTTACAGTTCTAATAAAACAAACTAATACAGAAATCTCAGGAGAATTTCTGGGTCGACTTGTTTTAGGTGTTGAAGACGAAGTAGTCAAAGTCTTTGGAGCAACTATCTATTAAAAGAATATTTCAAAATTTTAAATATTTATTTGACAAATAACGTCATGGGTGTAATGACGTTCTAAATGTTACCTTCTAACGTAAAAATCTTAAACAAACTCCAAAGTTTAAAATCAACTTTTATTAAAACAAGTATATTTTTGAGCCTAGCTGCTTATTGGGGTGTTATTTTAGTTGGAACTTTTATCACTTTTAATTAAGTTATTTTTTAAAAACTTTTAAATTTTTTATGGAAGTATTTCTACCAATAGCTCAAGTATTTGTTAATCCTATTGAAATACTTTTTTTAAGTGCAATTGTTGGTATTCTTTCAGGATTGTTTGGTGTTGGTGGTGGATTTTTAATGACACCATTTTTAATTTTTTTAGGTGTACCGCCTGCATATGCAGTCGCAAACGAAGCTAATAATATTTTAGCAACTTCAGTCTCTGGATCTACAACACATTATTTAAAAAATACTTTAGATTATAAAATGGGTTTGATGATTGTGATTGGTGGTGTAATAGGAACTTCATTAGGCATTTATACTTTTACATATTTTAGAGGAATAGGAAAAATTGATACCGTTATTTCTTTAGCTTATATGTATATATTGGCGATTATTGGTACATTAATGCTGGTAGAAAGTCTTGGTGAAATTGATAAGGCAAAAAAAAATCTGTTAATTAAAAAAAAATTACACGTTCATTATTGGATACATGGTCTTCCATTTAGAATGCGTTTTCCAAAATCTAAATTATACGAAAGTGCATTTACACCAATTATAATTGGTTTATTGGTTGGCTTTATCGCCGCAATAATGGGTATAGGTGGAGCATTTATTTTAGTACCTGCGATGATTTATATAATTAAAATGCCAACAAAATTAGTCCCAGGTACTTCACTTTTTGTAACTATCTTTGTAAGCGTTGTAGTTACTTTTTTACATTCATTTAATTATGGTTCTATAGATTTAATGTTGGTTTTTATGCTAGTTATTGGATCAATTATTGGTGTTCAGGTTGGACAAAAAATTGGTGAGAAAATAGATAGCTCAGGTCTTAGAGCATTATTAGCTGTTTTGTTATTAGTTGTAGGAATTGCTATTGCTTACGATAGTTTTTTTGCAGAAGAAATACAAAAAGAAACAGCTGTAGTTTTAAGTACAGACTTAAACTTTTTTTCATTATTTATTAAACAGTTTTCAGAAGAGATGCCATTTTTCTATGGGTTATTTTCGATTATGTTTGCTATATTTTTAGGTGTAGCAGCAGCGTTTATAAGAAGATTTGTTTCTAATTTTAAAAAGAAAATATTGTTAAAATCTTAACTTAAAAAGTTAATATATAATTCAATTGTTAAAATACTCACTACTCCTACAGTTGCCATACTTATAAACCCAACTAAAAAAGGTCTATATCCCATATTTTTTAAATCTCTAAGATTGGTTGATAGCCCAATAGCTGCCATTGCCATTGTTAAAAAAACCTTTGATGAAGACTTTATAGTCAGGATAGTACTTTGCCATATTACACTATGAGTATCTAAAAAAAATTGATCCCCAATATTTCTTAAAACTATCATTGCCACAAAACCCAAAACGAAATAAGGAAAAATTGATAATAAAGAGTATTTTTTTTTACTATTTTGGCCTCTATTATATAAAAGCGCAAATAAAGGGATCATTATTACTAAAAAGGTATTTCTTATTAGCTTTGTTATAGTTGCAATATTCATGGTTTCTTGGCTGTTAAATTGTTGATCATATATAAGGCCTGCTGCAGCCACCTGAGAAGTTTCGTGAATAGCTGTTCCTAAAAATAAACCAATATGCAAAGGATCTGCATCAAAATAGAAATTAGCAAAATAAGGATATAAAAGCATCGATAATATTCCAAATAATGTAATATTGGCAATTGCATAAGAAATCTCATTCTTTTTGGCACCAATTACAGGAGCGGTTGCTATAATAGCGGTTGTTCCACATACAGTGCTTCCGATAGATATTAAATATGCCATTCTTGTAGGAATTTTTAATTTTATAATTAAAAGTTTTATGACCACTAATACACTAATAATACAGACAATTATTAATGGTATTGCTATTGAGCCAAATTCTAAAAATTCAAAAGGCTTTAATTGAATTCCCAAAAAAATTATTCCAAGTTTTAAAATATACTTTTGAGTAAAATCTAATCCTTTAATAAAACCCTCTCTCATTTGGAAAATGTTTCCAAAGAACATTCCTAGTAAAATAGCAATCATTGCAGTAGAAATTGGACTTTTTTCGTAACCTAAAAGTTCAATTCCAATAATATTATTAAATCCTTGTGATAAAGTATAAAGAACAAAAGCTAAAACAATACCAGGTATTACTACCAGGTATTTTTTAGAATACATAAAAAATTAAAAATTGATTAGGCACTTCTGTAAAGTTTAGTCATCACAAATTCTTTGTGACCTAAAGCTTCAGCACAAGTTAATCTTCCATTTGCCACTCTTAGAGTAGTTTTGATCAATTCATCCCCTGCTTGGGACATGTTCATTTCACGAGTTAATATTTTTGAAACATCACAATCAATATGTTCACCCATACCTTTAACAGTTAGTGGGTTTGCAGTCAGTTTAACAACTGGCTCAATTGGATTACCAACAATGTTACCTTGACCTGTTGGAAACAAATGAATGTTAAAACCTGCCGCAGCTTGAAGTGTTACACATTCAGCAGCTGCTGAAGACGTATCCATAAAGTACAGTCCTTTACCTTTAGTTGGTTCTTCCGCTGGCTCTAAAACATCTATAAATTTACAATTTCCAATTTTCTGAAAATTTCCAAATGCTTTTTCCTCAATAGTAGTAAGTCCTCCAGCAATATTCCCAGCTGTTGGTTGACTTTCTGATAAATCATCTGTTGCTTCTTTTAAAATAAAATCATTATAAGAATTCCATGTTTTCATAAATTTATCAGAAGCTTCTGGCGTTGCACCTCTTGTAGCACAAACTTGTTCAGCACCAGTTAATTCGGATGTTTCTCCAAAACACAAATGAACACCCATTGGCTCTAATTTATCCATTAGATTGCCAACTGTAGGGTTTGCAGCTAAACCAGATGTCGTATCAGATTCACCACATTTAACTGATATCCAAAGATCACTCATTGGACATTCTTCTCTTTGTTTCTCTGAAGCCCACATTACATATTCTTGAGCTTTTTTTGAGGCTTTCATTGTAGTCCCAATGTCCCCAGTTCTTTCTATATGAAATCCCTCAACTGGTTTTCCAGTTTTGGCAATCCCATCAACAATTTTTTTAGTCCATTTTGGCTCAATACCAATAACGATTACTGCAGCAACATTTGGGTTGCAGCCAGTTCCAATCATAGTTCTAAAATGAAGTTCTAAATCAGCTCCAAATTGAAGTCTTCCATAAGAGTGAGGAAGAGCAATTGTTCCTTTAATATTATTAGCAACAGCTTCAGCACATGCATTTGAGATATCGTCTACTGGTAGAATAATTACATGATTTCTTGTACCTGCTCTGCCATTTTCTCTTTTATAACCTAAAAAACTTTTTGGAATTTCCATTTTATTACCACTTCTTTGTTTTAACGTTATGAACGTGAACGTGCTCACCTTTTTTAATTGATTTAACTACTTTACCTATATCGTGACCATATTTAAGGATAGTATCACCTTCATTGAGATCAACCATTGCAATTTTGTGTCCCAACGGAATTTCATCCATTGATTGTATGTTTACTGAACTGTCGTCTTCCATTATCCAACAAGCACAATCTTGTTTTGGAGTGATTTTTTCAATAACTACTACTCCAACATTATCTTTTTTGTCGTGTATTATTATATCTGTAGCCATATCGTGTCGATTTGTTTGTTTGAATTTTCTAAATTCTTATATATTAATCGCAAAAATTAACAAATGAATTTTAATAAATTTTAAATTTGCACTTTAGAGAGGTATGTTTTTATGACTAAAATGACAACAGAAGAAGCTTTTGTAAAAGTTTTACAAATGCATGGTATTGAGCACTCATTTGGAATTATCGGTTCAGCATTTATGCCCATTTCAGATATTTTCCCAGATGCTGGAATTACTTTTTGGGATGTTGCTCATGAAACAAATGGTGGATTAATTGCAGATGGTTACACTAGAGCTACTGGTAAAATGTCAATGGTAATTGCACAGAATGGACCTGGAATTACTGGTTTAGTTACACCTATTAAAACTGCTTATTGGAACCATACTCCACTGTTATTAGTTACACCTCAAGCTGCAAATAAAACTATGGGACAAGGTGGTTTTCAAGAAGTTGAACAAATGAATTTATTTAAAGATATGGTTTGTTATCAAGAAGAAGTTAGAGATCCTTCAAGAATGGCAGAAGTTTTAAATAGAGTAATTGAAAAAGCTATAAGAGGATCTGCGCCTGCACAAATTAATGTACCAAGAGATTATTGGACACAAGTTATTGACATCGATCTTCCACCAATTGTAAGACTTGAAAGACAAGCAGGTGGTGTTGATGCAATTAAAAAAGCAGCAGATTTATTATCTAATGCAAAATTTCCAGTAATACTATCAGGTGCTGGAGTTGTAATTGGTGGAGCTATTGAAGATTGTAAAAAACTTGCTGAGAAATTAGATGCACCAGTTTGTTCTGGTTATCAACATAATGATAGTTTCCCAGGAAGTCATCCACTAGCTGCTGGTCCATTAGGTTACAATGGTTCAAAAGCAGGAATGGAATTGATTCAACAGGCAGATGTAGTATTAGCTTTAGGTACAAGACTAAATCCTTTTTCAACATTACCAGGTTATGGAATGGATTATTGGCCAAAAGAAGCAAGTATCATTCAAGTTGATATGAACCCAGATAGAATTGGTTTAACAAAAAAAGTTACAGTTGGTATTTGTGGTGATGCTAAATTAGTTTCACAACAAATTTTAGCTCAACTTTCACCAACTGCAGGTGATACTGATAGACAAGCAAGAAAAGATACTATTCATCAAACTAAATCAGCTTGGTTACAAAAATTATCAAGTCTTGATCATGAAGATGACGATGAAGGTACAGTTTGGAATGAAGAAGCTAGAAAAAGAGACTCTGATAGAATGTCTCCTAGACAAGCTTGGAGAGCAATTCAAGCTGGAATGCCTGATGATGTAATTATTTCAAGTGACATTGGAAACAACTGTGCTATTGGAAATGCTTACCCAACTTTTGAAAAAGGAAGAAAATATTTAGCACCAGGATTATTTGGTCCTTGTGGCTATGGTTTTCCTTCAATTTTAGGTGCTAAAATTGGTTGTCCAGATACTCCTGTAATTGGTTTTGCTGGTGATGGTGCTTTTGGTATCAGTATGAATGAAATGAGCTCATGTGCCAGAGAAGAATGGCCTGCAATTGCAATGGTTATCTTTAGAAATTACCAATGGGGAGCTGAAAAAAGAAATACCACTCTTTGGTTTGACGATAATTTTGTTGGAACAGAGTTAGATCCAGAACTAAGTTACGCTAAAGTTGCTGATGCATGTGGATTAAAAGGTGTAACTGTTAGAACAATGGAAGAAACTACTGCAGCTATTAAGCAGTCTTGTGAAGATCAAAAAAAAGGAATTACAACATTTATTGAAGTAATTCTAAATCAAGAGCTTGGTGAGCCATTTAGACGTGATGCAATGAAGAAACCAGTTAAAGTAGCCGGTATCAACAAAGCAGATATGAAGAAGCAACCTTCTTTAAATTCTTAAAAACTTTAAAATTTATAATAATTATCGTAAAGTCACTTCATGGAAGTGACTAACGATAATGGTTGTAGTTGGGTTAAAGATTTAATTCCTCGAACAAATATTAAAACACTTCAATCAAATGAGGATTGTGAATGGTTATTAATTGGAGCAGGTTATACTGGATTATCAGCTGCAAGAAAACTTGGTCAGTTATATCCAAATCAAAAGATTATATTGGTTGATGCTCAATTAGCAGGAGAGGGGGCTAGCAGCAGGAACTCAGGGTATTTAGTTGATACTACACTTAATGATGGCTTTACATCTAATAAAGAATTAGAAAATTACAAAAAAAAAACTGATATTTATGATTTAGGTATAAATGCTGTTAAAAAATTTATAAAGGAATATCAAGTTGATTGTGACTGGAATGAATGTGGAAAATATTTTGCATCTTCAAAACTAGAAGATAAAAAAACTTTAACAAATTTTTCTGATACTCTCTCAAAATTAGGCTTTGAACATAGTTTATTATCTAACAGTGTATTATCAAAAAGATTGGGTACTAATTTTTATAATCTAGCTCTTTATACAAAAGGTGGAATATTATTACATCCTGGAAAACTAGTGAGAGCAATGATTGATGTGTTACCCAAAAATGTCTATTTATATGAAAATTCATCTTTACTAAATTGGAATAAATCTAAAGATATAATTTCTTGTGAATTTAAAAATGGTAAAATCAAAACTAAAAAGATTATTTTTGCAACTAATGGCTTTTTAAAATCTCTAGGTATTAAATCAAACTATAATTTTCCAATTACTTTAACAGCAAGTATGACAAGAACATTAACTGATGAAGAATTTAATTCTATTGGAAAACCAAAAGAGTGGGGTGTGTTACCTGTAAGACCAATGGGTGCCACTATTAGAATGACTAAAGACAGAAGAATTTTAATACGAAATACAGCAGAGGTTCATAGTCCTTTTAAAATGTCCAGGTCAAATTTAGAAAAAAGATCTATCAATCAAAGAATTGGAATAAAAAAAAGATTTCCACAATTACCAGATAATATCATTAAATCATCATGGTCAGGGGTTGTCTCTAGAACAAGAAATAGCTCACAAATATTTGAAAAAATTGATAACAATATTTTTGCTACTGGTTGTTATAATGGTTCAGGCATTGGTGTTGGAACTTTATTTGGAGAACAAATTGCCCTTAAGGCTAGCAATGATAATACTAAAGAAATAGAAATTATTGAGGAAAGAAAAAAACCTACTTGGTTACCACCACAACCTTTTTTAAATTTTGGAGTGAGGACAAGATTAATATATGAAAGATTAAGAGCTAAATCTGAAATTTGATTAAATTTTCTTATATTTTGTGATAAATAAATATATGAAGAGAATTATTTTATTAATCTTTTTATCAATTTTTACATTTTCAAATGTAGATGCAAAAAAAAACATGTCTTTCTCTAAAGGCAAATCCTACTATGGAGAGTTTAATTGGGGCTTTGTTAACTATAAATTTCCAGAGGGTAATTGGATTTTTTTTCATAAAAGTAACGCTAGATTGCCTGGTACAAATTTAAAAACGAGGTGCATAGAATTTTACCAAAAAGAAAATAATATATTAAAAGGACTTTTTGATGTTTGTGAAATAATTACTGGAGGTAAATGGACTCCTCAAATTGCTAAAATAATGTCTGACATGTTAAAATATGGCAAACATGATAATTGCACTCTTAGAGCAGAATATTTTTATACTCAACTATTTACAAAAGGAACATCAATGAATTGTTTTTTAGTAAGACATATTGATACTTATAAAGAACTTAATTATCCAGATGATCCAGAAACACGAGTTAAATATATTAGAAATTTTTTTAAAAAAAAAAATATTGAAATTCCCAAAACAATGATTTTATCAAAACACGTATTTTTTGCTCCTAGTATAAAAGACAAAGGTGTAGAAATTAATTATTCAATTAATCCTGAATTTTTTGGAGCACCTAAAACTATTAACGGAGACGAATATGGTAGTGAATATCATAGAAATAATATTGACAAATTTTTATTAAAAAAGAATTTATGAACAATTGGTTAGCAAAACAAGCAAACTTTCATCGTTATTTTGAAAAAAATCTTAATGCAAAAAAACATCATTTATTAGACTTGGATAAATTTACTACTTTTAAAAAACCAGAAGAGAATAATTTGTTAATAGAACAACTTAAAAGTTTAGATGATCTATATAAATCTGGAGTTTTAACTAAAGATGATTTTGAAAAAGCTAAGCAAAAAATATTAAACTAAATTTTAAAGAACTACTAAATCAAGTTTTTGTTTACCTAATCTTTTATTGCCATTTTTAGTTACAAGATAAGTTTCACCTAAATTCATCGCTAGATTATTTTATGAACGTTTAAGAGCTAAATCAGAAATTTAAATTAATTAAAAAATCATAATTCTTTTGAGATAATAGATCTTTTTTTTAATTTTTTCTCTCTTGAAAAAATTATCATTGTACTAAAAATAATGAACATTGAACCAAGAATTGTAAAAATACTTGGAACCTCATTAAATAAAAAGTAGCCAAAAATTATAGCAAATATTAAATTTAAATATTTAATTGGAGTAATCAATGAAACCTCAGCTTTTCTATAAGCCTCAGTAATTAAAATATTACCAAATGAACCAGTTATTCCTATTAAAAAAAAAATTATAAAATCTTCATTAGATGGAATACGCCAGTTAAAAGGGTCTAACAACAGACTTATAAATGTAAGACCAAGAGTGTAGTAAAATGCTATTAAATAGTTTTCCTCAGTTTTAGATAAGATTTTTATAGCTGTAGCACTAGCAGCAAAACCTATACAAAAAAAAATTGGAAAGATCGTATAAATTGAAAATAAAGAGGTTCCTGGTTTTAGTATAACCAATATTCCAATAAATCCAATTACAATAGCGAACCACCTTTTTTTACCAACTATTTCATTTAAGATAAATATTGAAAAAAAAGTAGCAAAAATTGGTGCTGCAAAAGTAATTGATATAGCATCAGCTAGAGGTAAATATTTAATTCCAATAAATATTGAAACTAGCGCAAAGCAGCCTGTTAGAGTTCTTATTAGATGCAATTTTAACTTCTTTGTTTTAAAATTTTTAAAAAAGTTTGTTTTTGGAATGATTATTAAAATAGGTATTAAACCAAATAATCCTCTTGCAAACACTATCTCTCCTGTAGGATAATCATTAGATAATAATTTTACTAACAATTCCATCATAGAAAACAATAAAACACTTGCTAAAAAGTATAAACTTCCAGACTGGTTATTATTAATTTTCATACGTTTATTTTATTTAAATTAAAAAAATTTTTAACTATGGAGTCTTCTTCATTTTTTCTTATTAATAAATATATTTCTGAACTTGGAGAATTTTCTTTAAATTCCTTAAAAATAATATTATTTAAATAAAGTTTACCTGAGTTTTCTGGAATTAAAGCAATACCCATTCCTCCTGAAACCAGGCCTAGAATTACCTCTAGCTCATAAGCTTCTTGAATAACATTTGGTTCAAAATTGGCTTTTTTACAAAATTGAATTATCTTATCATAAAGACCAACAGCACCTTTGCTTTTAGGAAACAAAATAAAGTTTTCATTCTTTACATCTGATATAGAAATATTTTTTTTTTTAGATAATGGATTATTTTTATTTATGGCCAATATAATTTTTTCTTTATATAAAGATATTGACTTAATATCTTTATTAATAATTTTTTTACCTGCAAAACCTAAATCTATTTTTTTATCTAAAATTTCTTTTATTATGTTCTCTGTCCTCATTTCTTTTAATTGTAATTCTACTCCTTTATAACTTTTATAAAATTTTGAAATTACATCTGGTAAAATGTAAAAACTAGCCAATGTTGAGAAACCTATTCTTAAAGTTCCAATTTCTCCTCTACTAATCTTTTTTCCTGTTAAAATTGATCTTTTAATTTTAGATGTTATGTCGTAACTATCTCTTAGAAATTTATTACCTGCTAAAGTTAAACTAACATGACTTTTATCCCTTTTTAATAGCTTAAAACCAATTTTTTCCTCTAATAACTTAATTTGTTGGCTTAATGGTGGTTGGGAAATATTGAGTTTTTTTGGCAGCTCTTCGG
>JACWEN010000040.1 GCA_014653455.1 Pelagibacterales bacterium SAG-MED46
ACCTGATTATCTCCACCCACTTTTAGAGGATATTTTAAAACCCACATACGGTGTAATTATTTATCAAGAACAGGTGATGCAAATTGCTCAACAATTATCAGGCTTTACTGCCGGTCAAGCAGATCTTTTAAGAAGAGCTATGGGGAAAAAGAAAAGAGCAGAACTAGAAAAACAAAAACAAGGTTTTATTGCTGGTGCATTAAAAAATGGAATAGCTAAAGATGTTGCGGCAGGAATTTTTTTAAAGATAGAACCTTTTGCAGAATATGGATTTAATAAAAGTCATGCTGCCGCTTATGCAATTATTTCATACCAAACTGCATTTTTAAAAACTTATTATCCCAAAGAATTTATTGCTGCATCTATGACAATGGATATCTCTAATCAAAATAAGCTAAGTGAATTTTATGAAGAATTAAAAAGATTAAATATTGAAGTTACTAGACCTGATATTAATGAATGTTATGCAGATTTTAAAACAATTGATAACAAATTTTATTATGCCTTAGGTGGTATTAAAGCTGTAGGTTATGAAGCTATTTCAAATGTCGTAGAAGAAAGAACTAAAAATGGAAAATTTAAGTCAATAAATGATTTTTTAAATAGAGTAAACCCCAAAGATATGAATAAATTACAACTAGAAGGGTTAGTTAAAGCTGGTGCTTTTGACAATATAAACAAAAATCGTCAGTCTCTTTATGATTCAATCCCAAACTTTATTCTTAAAACTAAAAATATATTTGATAACAGGTCAGCTAATCAAATAGATTTATTTGTAGAAGATGAAGCTACACAAAATGATATCATAAATAATATCGAAGATTGGAAATTTGAAGAACGATTATCAAAAGAATTTGAGGCAGTTGGTTTTTTTATTTCAGATCACCCGTTAAATCAATTTATTGAAATTTATGATGACTATAAGATAAAAGATTATTCAACTTTTAATTCTAATGATGAGATTAAAGATGTTAATATTGCGGCTACATTATTAAAAATTCAGGAGAGAAAAACTGCAAAAGGAAATTCTTATGCTGTTATGAAATTAACTGATTTAACCAGTGTTTTTGAATTATTTATATTTTCTGATATACTTGAATTAAACCGTGAAATTCTAATTGAAGGTAATTCTTTAATATTAACTTTAGCAAAGAGTATTTCTAATGATGAAAATAGATTTAAACGTATCAATGTACAAAAAATTGGATCTTTAAAAGATCTTTTTAACAGCCCCATTAATGAAGTCTCATTTAATATTAAGTCTAATGATGAGTTAAAAGAAATTTCAAAAATTTTAAAGGATGATGGCAAAACTAAAGTAAATATCACTATGGACTCTGATGAAAAAAAATTAAAATTTACGCTTAAAAAAGCAAGGAATTTAGACAGAAAATCACTTAATCTTTTAAGGAAAATGGAGATTTCTAGCTCTATAATTTAAAAAAACCTTGTTAAATTGTTCAAATCCTAGTAAACACCCCTTAAATTAAATTAACACGCACACAGTTATTGGTTTTATACCTCCGGTCCTTAATTGGAAATTACTGTGGTGGCTTAACCGGGAATAAATATGAAAATACCTAACGTAACAATTCAACAATTATTAGAAGCAGGAGTTCATCTTGGACACAAGACTTTAAGATGGAACCCAAAAATGAAAAAATACATTTTTGGTAAAAGAGATTCGATACATATAATTGATTTAACTCAAACTCTTGAGCTAACAAAAATAGCTTTAGAAAAAGTTTATAATACAATTTTAAATAATGGAAAAATTCTTTTTGTATCAACAAAAAAGCAAGCATCTGAAGCAATAGCCGAAGTAGCTAAAGAAACTGATCAATATTTTGTAAATTATAGATGGCTAGGTGGAATGCTAACTAATTGGGGCACAATCTCAGGATCAATTAAAAAAATGAAAAAATATGAAGCAGACCTTATAGCAGAAAATAGAGGCTTTACTAAAAAAGAACTTTTAAAGATGAGTGTTAAAAAAGATAAATTACAAAGATCATTAGGTGGAATTGCTGATATGAAGAAAACTCCAGATTTAGTTTTTATAATTGATACTAATTATGAGTCATTAGCTATTGCTGAGTCAGTTAAATTAGGAATTCCAATCGTTGCAATTCTTGATAGTAATTCTAACCCTGATAATATTGATTATCCAATTCCAGGTAATGATGATGCGAGAAGATCAATAGATCTTTATTGTAGTTTGATAAAAGAAACAATTAACAATGCAAAAAGTTCCATTCCAACTCCAGAAATAAAAAAAGATGAAGTTAAAGAAATTAAAGATGAATCTCAAGGTAAAACTGGTCAGGAATTAGATAGAGAAAAATTAGAAAAAAAATTTTCTATAAATAAAAAGGAAACATTAAATTAGCATGAGTGATATTGAAAAAGTAAAAAAACTTAGAGAAGCAACAGGAGCAGGATTTAAAGATTGTAATCTTGCTATAAAAGAATCTGAAGGCAATTTAGAAAAAGCTGTTGAAATATTAAGAGTTAAAGGAATTTCAAAAGCATCTAAAAAAATGACTAGAGACGCTAAAGAAGGA
>JACWEN010000041.1 GCA_014653455.1 Pelagibacterales bacterium SAG-MED46
TAATATTAAAGGAATAATTGACCAACTAAATTTAAATACTAAAGATAAAACAATTATTTATAGTCCACCCAATTATGCAATGGGTATTTCGCAGGTTATTACATTTTTATATCTTCAATGTAGCTTTTTATTTGATGTAAATGGTATCAAATTTGCAGATAATTTTTTAAACAAAATAAAAAAAAATAAAATTTCAATCTTAAATTTGAATATTGCAAGTTTTAAATATTTAAAGATTTTTAAAAAAACTTTCAAAATAAAATCATTAAGAACCATTATGTGTGGTGGAATGAAAATGACACCTCAGGAAGCTCAGTCTATTTTCAATTTTTTTGGTAACAAATATATTGCTAATTTTTATGGATGCACAGAAAATTCACCAAGGATAAGCCATTTTAAATTTTCAAAACATCAATTAAATAAATATAAAAATTTTGATTTTTTACCAGTTGGAAAAGCAATAAAAGGAACCAAAATAATTATTAAAAGTCATAAACAAAAAAATAAAAATTATGGAGAAATTATTTTATCAGGAAATTCTTTAATGAGGGGTTATATAAATTCAAAAAAAAATATTAAAAAAACAAAAATTTATAAAACAAAAGATATAGGTTTTTTTTCAGCAGATAAAAAATTATTTGTTTCAGGTAGATTAGATAATATTTTTAAATCTGGTAATGAAAAGATTTCTCCAGAAGAAATAGAGGATAAGATAAATCCATTCTTAAGAAATAGATCATATATAATTGTCAAAAAAAGTCACCCAATATTAAATTGGAAGCCAATTTTAGTAGTTGAAGGTAAGAAAATTAAATCTGATCAAAAATTAATAGATAATTTCGAAAAAAAATTATCAAACTTTAAATTACCAAGTGAAATTTACTATCTTAAAATTTTTTTTAGAAATAATTATGGAAAGATAGATAGAAAAAAAATTTTTAATTATATAACCAGTTATGCTAGTTGAAAAAAAAATTCAGAAAATAATTTACTCAATAAAAAAGAATATTGATTTGAATTCTGATATATTTTCACAATTAGACTCAATTCAATTTTTAAATTTATTAGTCAAATTGGAGGAAAATTTTAAAATAAAGTTTACTGAAAAAAAAATTATCAAGGTCAATTTTAGGAATATTAAAAGTATAAAAAAAATAATAAAATGAAAATATTAGTAAATGAAAAAAGTTGAAAAAATTAAAATTATTGCAGAAATAGGCCCAAATCATAATGGCGATATTAATTTAGCAAAAAGAATATTAAAAAAATTAAGTAAAATAAAAATAGATTATGTTAAGTTTCAACTTGGTAATCCATTCAATATTTATTCTAATAATGCGATTTTTGCCAATTATCAAAAAAGTAAAAAATTTAATAATCCAATTAAGATGAGTTTACAAAATCAACTTTCACAAAAATCCCATAGGTATTTAAAAAAATTATCAAAGGAATTAAATTTAAAATATGCTTGTACAGCATTTGACTTACAAAGCTTAATTTTTTTAGATAAAGAATTAAAGATTCCTTTTTTTAAAATTGCATCAGGAGAAATTCATTCAATTGATATGTTGGAATATATTTCAAGATCCAACAAACCAATTATTCTATCAACAGGGATGGCGAATTTTAAAGATATAGAAAAAAGTTTAAAAATTCTTACAAAGTTTAAAAAACAGAATATTACTTTGTTACATTGTGTAAGTTCTTATCCAACTGATATAAAAAATATGAATTTGAAAAGAATAGACCATTTAAAAAAAAGATTTAAGTTAAATGTTGGTCTATCTGATCATTCGCTTTCTAACATACCGGCAATTTTGTCTGTTGCAAAAAATGTCAAAATTATAGAGAAACACGTCACTTTATCTAGAAAATTAATAGGACCAGATCATAAAGCTTCATTGGAAATCAAAGAATTTGAAGAATTTGTAAAAAATATTAAAGATGCAGAAATTTTACATAATACAAATTTTAAAAAAAATACTTCAGATGAACTGAATGTAAAAAAAGTTGCAAGAAAAAGTATTGTTTCAAATAATCTTATTAAAAAAGGAACAAAAATAACTGAAAAAGATATTGCTTTCAAAAGACCTGGCTATGGAATATCACCATTAGATAAAAAAAAAGTTTTAGGTAAAAAAGCTGTTAAAAATATTCTTCCAAACACATTAATTTTTCAAAAAGATATGTATTAATAATGATTAATGTTGTCATAATACCTGCAAGAGCAGGATCAAAAAGATTAAAAAATAAAAATATGTTAAAAATAAAAAAAAAGACATTAGTTGAAAGGACTATAATATTTTCAAAAAAAATTAAAAATATAGATAAAATTATTGTATCCTCTAATGATCCCAAAGTACTTGCTTATTCAAAAAAATTTAAAAATATTTATTTCATCAAAAGACCTAAAAATCTGTCAACTAGTAAAAGTTTACTAATATATACAGTTAACTACTTAAATGAATTATTTTTTAACTTTATTGGTTGCAAAAATTGTAACCATATCATTAGTACTTGTATCGCCATCACATGAGATTGCATTAAAAGTTGACGTAATATTC
>JACWEN010000042.1 GCA_014653455.1 Pelagibacterales bacterium SAG-MED46
TTTTGCAAACGGTGCTCAGGTTGTTATTGATCAATTTATTGCATCAGGGGAAAGAAAATGGAGAAGAGCTTCTGGATTAATAATGTTATTGCCACATGGTTACGAAGGACAAGGTCCAGAACATTCATCAGCTAGATTAGAAAGATTTTTGCAAATGTGTTCAAACGATAACATGCAAGTAATGAATTGCACAACACCTGCAAACTATTTTCATGCTCTTAGAAGACAAATGCTTAGGGATTTTAGGAAGCCACTAATTATGATGACACCAAAATCTTTGTTAAGAAACAAGTATTGTGTTTCTAAGATAGAGGACTTTAATAAAAAGAATTCGTTTCATAGAATTTTATGGGATCATGCTATAGATCCAAAATCAAAGGGTTTTATTAAGTTAAAAGAGAGCTCTAATATTAAAAAAGTTATATTATGCTCTGGTAAAGTTTATTTTGATTTATTGGAAGCTAGAGAAAAATTAAAAAAAGATGGTGTAGTATTGTTTAGAATAGAACAGCTTTATCCTTTTCCGGCAAAAACTCTTGTTAAAGAGCTTAAACCATATGCAAAAAATTCAAAATTTTTTTGGTGTCAGGAAGAGCCAAAAAACATGGGTGCATGGTTTTCTGTTAGAGATTATATCCAATGGACATTGGATACTATTAAGGCTAATAATAAAGAAATTTCTTATATAGGAAGAAGCCCAGATGCATCTCCTGCTACAGGATATGCAAAAAGGCATATTTCTCAACAACAAGAAATAATTAGTAAGGTATTTGAATAATTTGAGATGAGTGAAAAAATTTTAGTCCCAGTTCTTGGAGAAAGTATTACTGAAGCAACAGTTGCAAAATGGTTAAAAAACACTGGTGATGCAGTTGAAGCAGATGAGCCAATTGTAGAGCTTGAAACAGATAAGGTTAACCTAGAAGTGCCGTCTCCAGTAAAAGGTATTTTAACAGAAATTAATTCAGAAGATGGCTCTACAGTGGAAGTAGGGGCTCTTTTAGGTTTAGTTTCGGAAAATGGAGCCGCCACATCTTCTGTAAAAGAAAAAGAAGAAGAGATAAAAAAAATAGAACCTACTTCAAAAGAAAACAACGTAATTAAATTAGATGCGTCAAAAAAAGAACCAAAAATTTTTGAGGAAAAAAATGAAGTTAAAAAAGAAACGGTGGAAGAAAAACCATTAATTTTAACAGATGAAGTTGTAGAGAAAAAAACATCAAATGAAAAATTAGAAAATACAACCCCTAAACCTAATTTAGAAAACCAAATACTCTCACCAGCTGTAAGGAAAATAGTAGCTGAGAAAAAAATAGATATTAACTCTGTAAAAGGATCTGGAAAAGATGGAAGAGTTTTAAAAGGGGATCTTATTAGTTTGATGGGGGTTAACCCACAACCGTCTGATAGAAAAGTCCAATATGGTCAAGAGGAAAGAATCAAAATGACCAGACTAAGACAGACTATTGCTAAAAGATTAAAACAGGCTCAAGAAAATGCAGCACTGTTAACTACTTTTAATGAAGTCGATATGTCAAGTATCATGAAAATGAGGAAAGAGAATCAACAAGATTTTCAAAGTCGATATGGGATAAAATTAGGCTTGATGTCTTTTTTTGTAAAAGCATGTGTGGTTGCTTTAAAAAATTACCCTGCAGTAAATGCTGAAATTGACGGAGATGAAATAATTTATAAAAATTATTATAATCTAAGTTTTGCGGTTGGAACTGATAAAGGTTTGGTGGTACCAGTTTTAAGAAATGCTGACGAATTATCATTTGCAGATATTGAAAAAAATATTAAAGATATTTCGGAAAAAGCAAGAGACGGAAAATTAACAATTGAAGATCTTCAGGGTGGAACATTTACTATAAGCAATGGTGGAGTGTATGGATCGATGTTGTCAACTCCAATATTAAATCTTCCTCAGTCTGGTGTTCTTGGAATGCACAATATTCTTGAAAGAGCTGTTGTGGTAGATGGAGAAATTAAAATTAGACCAATAATGTATTTGGCTTTGTCATATGATCATAGAATAATAGATGGCAAAGAGTCTGTTTCTTTTTTAAAAATGGTTAAAGAAAATTTAGAGGACCCTAGAAGGTTGTTTTTGGATATTTAAATGTCAGAAAAATTTCAAGCAGTAGTAATTGGAGGGGGTCCTGGTGGATATGTTTGTGCTATTAGACTTGCTCAGCTTGGATTAAAAACAGCGTGCATTGAATCAAGAGGATCTCTTGGAGGTACATGTTTAAATGTTGGGTGTATTCCTTCAAAAAGCCTACTAAACTTATCTGAAGAATTTCATAAAGTTCAAAATTTATCTACTAAAGGAATTGAAGTCGGTGAGGTTAAGTTAAATCTTGAAAAAATGATGAAAAGTAAGGACAAAGCAGTGACTATACTTACTAAAGGTGTCGAGTTTT
>JACWEN010000043.1 GCA_014653455.1 Pelagibacterales bacterium SAG-MED46
GCATAGATTCTGTTTCAATTGTTTGTGGTATCACCCCTCTGCATTTAGATACTAATAATCTAAAGTTTTCATTTTGTGCAAGACTTGGATTTCTGTTTACCTTGTTACACATTTTCATCAACTCTAGTTGTTGTTTTAATTGTGCATTTTCTTTTGATGTTTTACAGTCTGTGCCTAAATATTTTCTAAATGATAATCTAAATTCTTGTGTATCACTATTACTGTAACTACTGTTGTAATCATTATAATCATAATCACGATTAGATACAGATAAATCTATTTCACCACATCTAGTATTACCATCGTTAAGATATTCGTTTCTAGGATACGCAGGTCCCATTAAGGCCAGCAGACATATCAAAATTATTAATGCTCCGGTAAAATAATAATTCATCCTGGCTACCTCCATGATACATCCTAATAATTTATTTCTCTGTTGAGATCTTTGATATCGTATTCCATTTGTCTAACTTTATCAGCTAGAACTTCATATAAGTTTTCGGCCATGTCCCATGTGCCTTCAGCTCTTTCTAATTTTGCAATGACAGTATTCACACCATCGGTTAATACTTTCATATCTCTTTGTATATTTTCTATCTCCATAGTTTTTAATTCATGTATCTCTGCTTGGTTTGCATTGATAGTATCTGTTAAATTAACAATATATTTAACGCCAGTAAAAGTTCCGACCAAAACTGATGCCACAACCGGCACCATGACTATGTTTTTTTTTAACAAAGCTGCTAAGTTCATATTTTCTTTTCCTCCATCTCGTAGAAAAACTTATCAGTGTCTTCCGTACGCCATGATTTATCATCTTCAACATTCCATTCTGTAGTTTGCACCTTCCAATCTGGAATATTGTCCTTAACTGTAAAGGACGCTACGTTCCACATTATTCTATTATTAGGTTGTGCTGCAAAATTACCGTCGTCTAACGCTAATATGTGTGCGCACTTATGTTCGTGCGGTATTTCAGAATGATCTGCGTCTAGTATATTACTATCTGGATGAGCCCAGTCAACAGTAAATAAATACTTTCCATAGTGCCATTTCTTGTCTTTGCCTATGTATTTACCTGAGTGAGATGTTAAAAAATCCCAAGTAGTAATAGCAGGGTAATAAGAAAAACTATTCCACAGTTCCAATTCATCAAGTCTTTTGGATGGAACAGCTGACGGTTGAAAACCACGTTGAATAAAAGCCGATAAGGGTAAACGATAAAAGACAGCACCGTTTTCCATGATGGCATGCCAGAGGATAGCTTGTCCTGCAATTGATGTAATGCCGAAGATAACACAATCTTCAACTTCTCCATGATGTTTTTTAAGGTCATATAAATACTCCTTTTTTATTTGCGCGTATATTACAGGAATATTTGCATTTAAGTAAGCCATAATTTATACTCATTTTATTGTACCCCAATTAGGACCAGATTCATAGTCCACTTTGTTAGGCACCTCTAGTTCAACAGCAGACTCCATAATATCTTTTATCTTATCTGCATTATCACTAACAGATATATCAAGTTCATCATGTACTTGTATATGTGGTGTAATACCTTCTTTGTGTAATTCTATCATAGCTTTTTTTGTCATGTCAGCGGCTGATCCTTGTATCAATCTATTCAAAGCTTTGTATGTGTAAGCTCTTCTAATCCCTGGACCGTGTTCCGCGAGTGCTGCATCGTGAGTCAAGGGTTTATGAATCCCAAACTGATTGGGCTCCCACAGGTGAAACCTGCATAGTCTACCCAGCAAAGTTCTAACCTTACCACGGTCCTGGGCTCTTGCCATAACACTATCCATCAATTGTTTTACAAATGGTACACGAGCGTGATACTGTTTAAATAAATCATTTGCTCTTTCTTTATTGACACCTAACTCTGCTTGTAATTTATTTTTACCCATACCATAAAACAAACCAAGATTAATTGTCTTAGCCTGTGATCTTGGTATGTCCGCCATGTCAGCTACAATCTCATGAAAGTCTGCATCACCATCTTTGTATGCTTCTAATACATCTCCAACCGCATACATGTTTTGTAGCGCTGCATAGTGAACAACTAATCGTGGTTCTTGTTGTGAGTAGTCAAAACAACCCCACGTGTGTCCTTCCTCTGGTAAAAACAATGATCTAATCATTGGTCCTAGTTCCTTGTTCCGTGCAGGAATTTGCTGTAAGTTTGGATTAGAATAACTAAATCTACCGGTTACAGTTCCACCTTGATCTGATCTAAGTTGGTTGATCTCTGCATGTATTCTACCCTTGTGTGAATGTTTTAGTATGGTATCAATAAATGTAGTATGAGATTTATTTATTTCTCTAGCACGAGCTATCTGTTTAACGATAGGGTGTGGATGGTTCTGCAGAAAGTTTTTAGTAAATGATGGAGCACTTGTTTTTTCAGTTCGGTCAAAT
>JACWEN010000044.1 GCA_014653455.1 Pelagibacterales bacterium SAG-MED46
GGGTTTAAATGATGAAAAACCAATTAAAGCTATTTTAAAAAATACTTTTATTAAAAAAAAGAATTTTACTAGGTTTGCTAAAAGCAAGTTAAAAACAACCAATAATGGAAAAATTGAAGTTGAAATTTTAAAAGGCCAGCAGTCTTTTAGAATTAAATCGTTCATTAAGTCAAATATCTGGACATTGCTGCCTGCTGGTAAGTCTAAATTTAAAAAAGGTGAGATTGTAGATTGTTTTTTTCCAAATCACTCCAATCAAACCTTAATATAAATAATGCCATTTTTGTTGTAGTTAAATCTATTTACAATTAAATATCAGAATATGTTAGAGCTTAAAAATCCAAGAATAGCAGTACCAGTTGTTTTATTTGCTGGTCTTGTATGGTCTTTCGGTCCTTTGGTTGTTAGATACATGAATGATCCTCAATTAATTCCCTGGCAGTATATCTTTGGGAGAGGTCTTACAATATTTATTCTTTTAAATTTATATTTGTTTTTTGAAGAAGGAAAAAATTTTTACAAAAATTATTTTAGAATTGGTTTATCTGGCTTAATAGGAGGGTCAGGCTTAGGAGTTGCTATGATTTCTTTTATGTTTTCAATCACAAACACTAGCGCAGCAATTACATTGTTATGTTTAGCTGCAATGCCATTTTTCACAGCCTTGTTAGCTTTTTTATTTTTAAAAGAAAGAATTTCTTTAAATGTGTGGGTATCAATAATTATTGCAACAATTGGAATAGGAATAATGGCAATTGGTAATACCTCTGAAACTTCATTAATTGGATTTATTTTTGGTATTACATCATCTGTAGGTTTTTCAGTGTTTTCAGTATCTTTGAGATGGCGTAAAGAAACACCAAAATTTACAACAACAGCTTTTGCAGGATTTTTTTGTGTTATTGTTGCATCAATAATGATTTTGAGTAAGGATTTAAATTTCTTTTCAACAAGCTACAACAGTTCATTATTTTCTTTACATGGAACTTTAGTTTGTTTGGGATTAATTTTGTACTCTATCGGTTCAAAAGCTATTCCAGCTGCTGAATTAACATTACTATCTTTGACAGAGGTAATTGGTGGAATTTTTTGGGTTTGGCTTCCTTTATTTGGTATTAATGAGATACCAACAACCAATACAATTATAGGTGGGTTTTTTCTTTTTATATCTCTTACTTATTACAGTTTGATAATGAGATGGAATAAAAGATATATTGGTTTGAACTAATTTTAGAGGATAATTATACATTTTAAAACAATTTATGAGTGATAATAAAGTTATTGTAAACAGTTGGAATGAATGGGACCCACTCAAACATGTGATTGTTGGAAGAGCGGATGGAACTTGTATACCAGCACCTGAACCTGCACTTGATGCTAAAGTTCCTGAGGATAGTGATATGCGTGGGCAATTTGGCCCAAGAACTAAAGACACTGTTGATAAAGCAAACCAACTACTAGATGATTTTTCAGATATGCTTATTAAAAGAGGAGTTAAAGTAGATCGTCCTACTCCAATTGATTTTAATAATAAAACTTCAACACCTGATTGGGAAGCTGAAACGATGTTTGGTTGTATGCCTCCAAGAGATGTTTTGCTTACAGTAGGAAATGAAATCTTAGAGGCAACAATGAGTTATCGTTGTAGATGGTTTGAATATCTTTGTTACCGACCTTTACTAAAAGAATATTATAATCAAGACCCAAATATGAGACATGAGTCTGCACCAAAACCAAGACTTACTGATAAAGATTATAGAAAAGATTATTTGTCAGATAAAATTGGCATACAAAAGAGATTAGAATGGACTGAAGATAAATTTTTTGTAACTACTGAGGAAGAACCATTATTTGATGCAGCAGATGTACTTAGATTTGGTAAAGATCTTGTAGTTCAGCATGGTTTTACAACGAATTTAAAAGGAGTTGATTGGTTAAAAAGACATTATAAAGATCATAGAGTTCATGCTGTTAATTTTCCAGGTGATCCTTACCCAATCCATATTGATGCAACATTTACTCCAATTAAAGAAGGTTTAATAATTAATAACCCACAAAGAAGGTTACCAAAAGAACAAAGAAAATTATTTGAAGATAACGGGTGGGAAATTGTTGATAGTGCACAACCTGCTCATAATGAGCCACCTCCTTTATGTTATTCGTCTACTTGGTTGTCAATGAATGTACTAGTTCTAGATCCCAAAACAGTTTGTGTTGAAAAAAGTGAAGTTTATCAGCAGGAGCAATTAGATAAACTTGGCATGGAAGTTGTTCCCGTAGAATTACGGGATGCTTATGCATTTGGAGGAGGTTTGCATTGTTGTACAGCTGACGTTTATAGAGAAGGAACACTTAAAGATTACTTTCCAAAACAATAATATGGCT
>JACWEN010000045.1 GCA_014653455.1 Pelagibacterales bacterium SAG-MED46
TTGGTTTCTGGTTTGGTTGGTACAGTATTCCATTTATAATTTTTTTATCATCTCTATCTGGTCTTTTATTTGTGCTACCTTCATTATTATTAAAAAAAAGAAAATTAAATTCTACAATTCCTTTTGGTCCGTTTCTAATATTTGGATTAACTATTTATTTGTTATTTCAATCAAATTTAAGTTATATCTTACAAATACTATAGGTTTTAATTTAAGTGAAAAAACAATCTAATTTTTTGGCATATATTTTTTTATTACTAACAGTAACTTTTTGGGCAGGAAATTTTATTGTTGGAAAGTTGGCAAGTTTTTATGAAATACCACCTTTTTCATTAAACTTTTATCGTTGGTTTTTTGCTTGGTTAATTTTGGCTCCATTTACAATCCCAGAGATACTTAAAAAAAAAGAATATATAATAAAAAATTATAAACTTTTTATAATTTTAGGAGTAACAAGTATTACAATATTTAATTCCATTGTTTATTACTCTCTAAATTTTACTCAAGTTATTAGTGGTGTCTTAATGATCTCAACTATTCCAGTAATGATAATGTTTTTTTCATCTATCTTAAAAATTGAAAAAACTAATTTGTTTCAAATAATAGGAGTTATTCTTTCTTTTATTGGGGTAATTACAATTTTAACAAAAGCAAATTTTGAAATTTTAAAAAATTTAGATTTTAATAAAGGAGATATCACTATGGTTTTAGCGATGTTTTCTTGGGCTTTATATTCAACACTTTTAAAAAAACAAAAATATGAATTATCACAGTTATCTTTATTACAAACCATAATGTCTTTTGGCTTGATCTTTTTAATTCCTGTTTATTTTATTGAATATAAAATCGGCTTTAGAATTAATTTAGATGCTCCATTTATTTTGATTTTATCATATGTTGTTTTGTTTCCTGGATTAGCTTCTTTTATATTGTGGATTAAAGGAATATCTTTAATTGGAGCAAATCGCTCAGGAGTTTTTTTACATTTAATGCCAATATTAAGTGCGATAATGGCAATGATTTTTTTTAGTGAAAAATTTATGTTTTATCATATGTTGGGTGCTTGTTTTATTATAACTGGAATCCTACTATCAAATAAAAAAGTTTAAAATGTTTAAAGTCGCAATATTAGATGATTATCAAAATGTATCACAGGAGTTTGTGGATTTAAAAAAGTTATCTGGAAAATATGAATTTAAGATTTTCAGTGAACCTTTCTTAGATGAAGCTGATGCTATCGAACAATTATCTGACTTTGAAGCTTTATTAATAATGAGAGAAAGAACACCAATTACTAAAAACCTTATTGATAATTTGAATGAATTAAAGTTTATAATCACTAGTGGCTCAAGAAATAAATCAATCGATTTAGAGGCAGCTAAAAAA
This sequence comes from Pelagibacterales bacterium SAG-MED46, assembly GCA_014653455.1. Taxonomy (GTDB): domain Bacteria; phylum Pseudomonadota; class Alphaproteobacteria; order Pelagibacterales; family Pelagibacteraceae; genus Pelagibacter. The sequence continues at coordinate 1,387 of JACWEN010000045.1, forward strand.
AGAAGAGTCATTGTTTGTGGCACAGAAAGTAATCTTAACCCTACATGTGAACTAACTTGGGCTTTAATATTGGGTTTATCTAAAAATTTAAAGACCGAAATAGATAATATGTATCAAGGCTACTGGCAAACAACTGTTGGATTTGAACTTAAAGGAAAGATTATTGGGTTAATCGGACTTGGAAGAGTGGGTTCTCAAGTTGCTAAAATTGCAAAAGCTTTTGGTATGCAAGTTATGGCTTGGAGTGAAAATTTAGATTTAGATAAATGTAAAGAGTTAGATGTTTTACCGTGCAGTAAAGATGATTTAATCAAAACTTCAGATTATATTTCTATTCATGTCCAAGGAGGTGAAAGGTATAAAGATTGCATCACGATTAAAGAATTTGATCAAATGAAAAAGACGACTTTTTTAATTAATACATCACGTGGTCCAATCGTAAATGAGGATGACTTAATTATTGCTTTATCAACTAATGTTATTATGGGTGCAGGAATTGATGTTTATGAAAAAGAACCTTTACCAGAAGGTAATAAATTAAGATTTTTACCAAATGCTTTGCTTACACCTCATATTGGCTATGTAACAGCTGAAAATTATAGTATTTTTTATACACAAATGATTGAAGACTTGGAGGCCTGCGTTGCAGGCAAACCAATAAGAGAGCTAAAATAAAAAATGACAAAAAAAATTAATAAAGATTTAACTGCAGAACAAAAATTAGTGCTATTCGAAGATGGTACAGAACCTCCTAATACAAGCGAATTGAATCAAGAAAAAAGAGAAGGAAGTTTTCATTGTGCTAACTGTGGCGAAAAATTATTTGAATCAAGCACTAAATATGAGAGTGGTTCAGGATGGCCATCATTTTACCAATCTCTACCCGA
>JACWEN010000046.1 GCA_014653455.1 Pelagibacterales bacterium SAG-MED46
ATTGGTTAAGTTTTATGAGTGATCAAGATTATACACCTTCATCAAAAATCGGAAAATGGTTTAACGATAGATTACCATTACTTACTCTAGCAAATCATTTAACAGACTATCCAACCCCAAAAAATTTAAATTATTGGTGGACTTTTGGTGGAATATTAACCTTTTGTTTAATAACTCAAATTGTAACTGGTATAACATTGGCTATGCACTACATAGCTCATGCTGATATGGCATTTGAAAGTGTAGAACATATTATGAGAGATGTGAACTACGGATGGCTGATTAGATATATACATGCAAATGGTGCTTCTATGTTTTTTTTAGCAGTATATATTCATATATTTAGATCATTATTTTACGGTTCTTACAAATCTCCAAGAGAAATAATATGGATTATAGGAATAATTATTTATTTATTAATGATGGCAGCTGCATTTATGGGTTATGTATTACCTTGGGGACAAATGAGTTTCTGGGGAGCAACAGTTATAACTAATTTATTTAGTGCGATTCCATTAGTTGGAGAGGGGATTGTGACATGGCTATGGGGTGGATATTCTGTTGATAATCCAACCCTAACTAGATTTTTTACTCTTCATTACCTTATACCTTTTTTAATTTTAGGATTAGTCGTTTTACATATTTGGGCACTACATGTTCCAGGAAATAACAATCCTGTTGGAATTGATATTAAAAAACCATCTAAGGATACAGTTCCATTTCATCCTTACATTGTAATAAAAGATGGTTTTGCATTATTAATGTTTATGATTGTATTTGCTTTTTTTGTTTTTTATTCACCAAATATTTTAGGTCATGCTGACAATTATATAGAAGCTAACCCTATGGTAACACCAGCTCATATTGTGCCTGAGTGGTACTTGTTACCCTTTTATGCTATACTAAGATCAGTGCCTGACAAGTTACTTGGTGTTGTAGCAATGCTTTCAGCTATTTTAATCTTAGCTGTGCTGCCATGGTTAGATACTTCAAAAATAAGATCTGCAGTCTTTAGACCTTTGTATAAACAGTTTTATTGGATCCTTGTAGCTGATGTTCTGATTTTAGGTTATATGGGAGCGATGCCAGCTGAGGGTCTTTATTTGTTGATTGCAAGAGTGGCTACTGCTTATTATTTCCTTCATTTTTTAGTGATTCTTCCAGTCTTAGGATTTAAAGAAAAAACATTGCCTATTCCATTAAGCATTACCGAACCTGTTCTTGGAGGCTCTCCAAATTTGGCTATGGCTAAAAATAAAGAAAATATAGACAAATAAAGTGAAGAATTTTATAAAATTATTTTTAATTCTAGCCTTATTTTTTTTAACAGTTGCTCAATCACAATCAGCTGAAAAGGTTGACTATTTAAAAACTGATTGGAGTTTTAAAGGACTTTTTGGTAAATTTGACAGAGGTTCACTTCAAAGAGGTTATCAAGTTTACACAGAAGTCTGTGCTTCTTGTCACTCAATGAAATATCTAAGTTATAGAAACTTAGGAGAAAAGGGTGGACCAGAATTCTCAGAAGCTGAAGTCAAAGCCATAGCAGCCTCATTTGAAGTAATAGATGGTCCAAATGCAGATGGTGAAATGTTTGAAAGACCAGCAAAATTGTCTGATAAATTTGTAATGCCATACGAAAATGTCAAAGCAGCTCAAGCAGCAAACGGTGGAGCATATCCACCCGATATGTCAGTTCTTGTTAAAGCTAGAGGGGGTGGAGTAGATTATATCTATTCTTTGCTTCAAGGTTATGAAGATGCACCAAATGGAATGAATTTAGACGAAGGTGTTCATTACAACAAATATATGTATGGAAATAAAATTAGAATGTCTGCTCCACTTTCAGATGATCTGATAGAATATGGAGATGGTACTAAAGCAACAGTTGAACAAATGTCAAAAGATGTAACGACATTTTTAATGTGGGCAGCAGAGCCACATTTAGAGGCTAGACATCAAATGGGCTTTAAAGCAATTGTTTATTTAATTATTTTAACTATCTTAGTTTATTTCAGTATGAAAAAAATATGGTCACGTGTTGAATCTGAAGTTTAATACATCACCATCTTTAACCATATAATCTTTACCTTCTAGTCTCATTTTACCGTTAGTTTTTGAATTAACCCACCCATCATTTGTAATAAAATCATTATAAGAGACTGTCTCAGCTCTAATAAATCCTTTTTCAAAATCAGTATGTATTTCACCGG
>JACWEN010000047.1 GCA_014653455.1 Pelagibacterales bacterium SAG-MED46
CAGAAAAAACTTTATTTAAAGCACAAAGAAAAAATGCTGTGAATTTAAAAACTGTTGGAATTGGAATTTATGCAAAAAGTGGTGCTTCAACAGTAGAACTGTCCAAACAAATAAAGGCTAAAATAAAAGAACTTAATACATCTTTGCCAGATGGATTAAAATTAGAAGTAGCATTTAATAGAGCTACCTACATTAGTGCTGCAATTGAAGAGGTATATAAAAGTTTGATTATTGCTTTTGTTTTGGTTGTCTTAATTATCTATCTTTTTCTAGGTAATCTAAAGGCAGTAATTGTGCCAGCTGTAGCATTACCGGTTAGTTTAATTGGTTCATTTCTTGGATTATATATATTTGATCTCTCAATAAATATTTTTGTATTATTAAGTTTTATCTTAGCAATTGGAATAATTACAGATGACTCTGTAATCATGACTGATGCAATTTATACTAGGATAGAAAATGGAGAAACACCATTAGTTGCTGCGTACAAGGGTTCAAAACAAATTACTTTTGCTATTATTGCAACTACGTTAATTCTAGTTGCAGTATTCTTGCCGTTAATTTTTATCAAAGGAATTTCTGGAACTTTATTTAAAGAAACTGCAATAGCTCTATCTTTCTCAATTATAGTTTCATCTTTTGTTGCATTAACTCTATCACCAATGCTGGGAAGTAAATTCTTAGATAAAAAAGATAAAATTAATTTTTTTGTAAGAAAATTTAATAATGGGTTTAAATCTTTTACTGGATTTTATATTGACTCTCTTCAATATTGGATTAATAAGCAAAAAACTATTTCAATATTTATAATCTTAATAATTTGTGCATCTGCTTATCTTTTTAATTTTTCAAAAAAAGAGTTATTACCAACGGAAGATAGAGGTTCTTATTTTCGTTTCTTAAAGCTCTTTCCACCTCTTGAATCGTTAAATTATTAGCTGCTAATTTAATTGGGTCTATCCAGACTCTGACACTAAGTTCTCTTAATCCACCAACTAAAATTCTACCAACATTCGGTACACTTGAAAATGCATCTATAAGATATCTTTCAGCGTAGTCTCCAAGATCTAGATCATCCCAATTAGGGGATGAAAGTGCTACCCACATAGTAGTTGTGAAACCTGCTGCTTGTTTTAAAATTTGTGGTGGATTTGACTCACTGGGTAAATTATCCACAACACGCGCAACTCTTTCTCTTATATCATTTGCCGCATCGTCTAAGTCTATATCTGTATTAAATTGAATATTAATTCTGCTTCTTCCATTTAAAGAACTTGAGTCAATATTTTTAATTCCTTCTGCTCCACCAATAACATCTTCAAGTTTTTGAGTTATTTCTTCATCAACTATTTCTGCTGATGCAGATTTATAGTCCGTTTGAACTTGAACTACAGGAGGCTGAATACCATCAGGAAGCTCTCTTACTGGTAATTCTGAAAAAACAAATATACCAAAAATAATTAAGATTAAAGACATAACCCAAGCTACAACAGGTCGTTTAATACTTACTTCAGTTATATACATTTAATTATTATTTTTCTTTTTCTGATTTTTTAAAAAAATTCTTTAACCAATCAAATTTACCTTTTTTTACTTCACCTTTTTTTGATTTTTTTTTCTTACCCCAGCCAGAGTTTCCTTGTTTTTTTTTAGCACCTTTTTCAATAGGTCTTATAGTTAGATTCGGTCTAACTTTTTTTGTTCCTTCAGCAACAATTTTATCACTATTATTTAATCCATCTAAAATTTCTACAAAGCCTAAATATCTATCACCTATAACCACTTTTGTTTTCATTACTTTATTTTTTTCATCAACTTTATAAATAAATACATTTTCACCTTCAACTATAGTACTTGTGTCTGGTGCACTTAAACTGTCTCTTACATCATACTTAATTGAAATTTCTAGAAATGAACCAGGTAGTATTTCACCTGACATATTATCCATCTTTATTCTTGTAGCTAAGGCTCTTGTATCTTTGGTTATTCTACTTGCAAATGAATCAACCTCTCCTTTGTAAATTTTATTTTTATAACCAGAAAATTTAATATCAACTGGCAAACCAACTTTAATAAATGGGACAAAAATTTCTGGTATATCTACGTCACAATATATTAAACTTGTATCTTCAAG
>JACWEN010000048.1 GCA_014653455.1 Pelagibacterales bacterium SAG-MED46
TTTAACTTTGCCATTTAATTTTCTCGCTTTCTCGTTTGTTAATACTTCAATTGTCTTTGATATAGATAGCCTACCATCGGGCAATATTACCTTTGATAACGCTTCTAAAACCTTGTATGTTTCTTTGGATAGTGAAACATTTTTGTATTTAGTCATGTCTGTCATTTGTGTTTCCTTTCATAATTAAGTTTTATATATAATATATTTTATAGGATTGTCAATGAAATTTATTTTAACTTTTATATTTTGTTCTGGTATGGCCGGTAAGTGTTTGGCACCCATGGAATATCCAGAAAAATATACTGATTTATACACTTGTTTAGATGCAGGATACAAACAATCTATCGTACAATTACAAACTATCGGACAAGAAGAAGTAAACAAAGAGCAGATATTTATTAAGTTTTTATGCTCTCCAATCCAGGAGACTTGACATTACCCACATTAAATGATAACGAAGTAAATCTTCTCACCATTTACCTACCCTTAATTATTTCCCTCTCTAGGGTAGGTGTTACTTACAGATACATCCCATCAAATTACCACTGCCATCATTCATGACATGTAGATTGAGTGCATCATGATACGTTGTTAATTTTAACCTTACGATATCGCATAGGTCGAAACAATCTACTTTTACCAATAACGACATATGTTCCATCATCTGCTTTGTTAATGGCACTAATTGATACAATCCGTCGTTTAATATTATGAGGTCCATTTGCAAACTCCTTTACTAGTTTGTACCAAAGATCTTTATACTTTGGATCTTTGGTACGATTCCAATTATTAGCAGCTTCGTCGATCTTGACTTGAAATTTAGTCAAAACCTTGTTCAGATATTTGTCCACCAATTTTAGTTCCCCATAGTATAGTTTTTTTTAAACCAGGGGCTTTGATTTCAACATCAACACCGTATGGTTTCCAAGCTTTCTTCATTAGATTTAATTCTAATAAAAAATTTACCCATTGTTTCTGAGTTATGTTCTTTGGTTTTATAGTTATTATTTTATCTTTCATATTTCCTTTCTGAGGGGCCCGAAGGCCCCACAATATTAGTCTTCTTTAATAGGTGTAAACTCAACCTTATATTTTTGGTTTCGTAGTTTATACACTTTTTTAATGACATCATACCATTGTAAAGTATTCACACAACCAGAAAACATCTTAGATCTTTTCTTTAGCTTACCCACAAAATGTTCTTTGTTAAAATTTTTGTGAGATATTGCATGCAGTAATGCAAACATGAAGAAACTATTCTTCACTTCTTTACCTAATACATCAAACACATTGCCTAAAAAGACTCCAATCTTTTCAGCATTCTGTTTAGCTGTATCTGATATATCAAACCTACCATCAACAAAGTCTACTTCCAGACCTCTTTCTCTTTTGTAAACACCATTTAATATGGTAGTCACAACAGAAAATTTATTATCTAAAGTATATGTTTCCATAAACTTTTTATAATAAATGTATGATGGCATATCTTTGTCTACATATCGTTGAAGATAATCTTTATTACCCCAACTTAACTTTGTAGAGTTCATACTCGGTACATCATTAATAGTCATGTAGTCCACGATTATGAATCTTATCGGTAGATCTAAAGTTTTATACGCTTCAAATCTGTGTTGACCATCGAGGATCGGATACTTTCCGTCTTTATTCATAGGTCCAACGTAGATTGGTATTTCCCTTAGATTCTTTCTTTTTATTTTAGCAATCAATTTATTAACATGTGATTGGTTAACGCCTCGATTACCTTTTACAAAACAGAACAAATCATATTGTTTTGTTTCGTTTACTTCACTAACTTTTTCTATAAAGTCAGTCATTTTAACTGTGCCATTGGCACTTTTCTTTTTAGCTTTCATATGTACTCCTTTGTTAGTTATTAGCTAAATGTAATTTAAATCTTCCATAATAGGGTGATTCGAATTACATGGATAATGTAGTATCTTGTGGGATATTTGTCAATAATAAAAAATAATTATTATTTGTTTGGGTCGCTGTGGGTCGTTAGCCCTTTCCTTGGCCTTTATAACGTGTTTGTTTTTTCTGTCTTTTCTCGTGTTTGTTCTTGTTTTTCTTGTGTTGAC
>JACWEN010000049.1 GCA_014653455.1 Pelagibacterales bacterium SAG-MED46
TTTCATCTCGATCCATATAATAGCCTTGCAGATGCCGATGGCCTGAATTTGGATCAAATTCAGTTCGACCATGCAAAACTCTTCTATTGTTAAAAGAAAAAATATCACCTGGTTCTAATCTAAAATTAATTTGGTATTTTTCATCATGCAAAAGATTTCCAAATCTATGATGAGCTTTATAAACTTTTTCCATAATTTCAGGACTACAATCTAATGTATCCATAGTTGCAACACTAAATCTTATATCGTTGTAATCTCCATCTTTAGTTAAAGTTATAGCTGGAGAATGAAAGCTTCTATGAGCTTCTTGAGTATAATCTTTATCTTTAAACTTTAATGGTACCGAAACTAAAGTATCAAATATTTCTTTTTCATTTTTTCTCAAGTAATCTGCAACAGCAAATGCATCTACAGCTGAAGAATTACCACCTTTAGCAGAATTAATTAAACAGTGTAAAAATTGGTAACCCGGGGGATTTTCAAACCAAGGAAGATCCATATGATTTCTCAATGCATGAGCTGTATAGGCTGAGTTATTTGGTTTTGGAATATTAATTACTTCAAATGGAGTTTTAAAAAAAGTTTCTCTTATATGACTAATTCTATTTAGAACTTTAAAAGCAGAATTTTTTTCTATTGGTGCATTTTTTATAATTGATATTCCTGTATAATGCAAAAGCTTAAGCCATTTAATTAATCCATCTTCTAAATTAATTATCTCATCATGATCCACTTCAATTGAATTTAAATTATTCTGTAATGAATTATCCCAAAGTTTATAAGGTGAAATATATTTACTTTTATTTTTTATTGTATAACAATTTTCTCTTAACCAAGATGGATCATATGTGCTTTTATGATCTCCTTCACTCCATTCAATTTCTAGATTTCCATTTTTATTTAAATTATAATTTTTTGGATTAATTTCAGTAGAAACATTTAAAATATTAAACATTCTATGTCTTGAATCTTTGTCATGTGCTGACGGACAATTATCTCTTAACCAGAGATAATTGAATTTACTCTCTTCACCATCGTCCCATATAACTTTTAAATAATTTGAGTTTTTTTCTAATTTTGAAATTGAGCTCATATTTAATCATTATATAAAAGAGTATGATTTTCAATTCAATTTATAGTTGAATATCTAATTCAGCTCTTGTTTTTTAACTCTATTCATTATTAAATCTCAATATTAAAACTTAACCTTAAGGAGATAATTTAATGAAGTTTTTTAAAAAATTAATTTCTGCAGCTTTCTTTGGATCATTTTTATTAGCAACTACTGCTAATGCAGGTGATTGTAAGGCAAGATTGGGAGATTTTGACTGGAGTAGTGCAAATATCCACACAGCAATCGCAACTTTTATTCTTGAAAAAGGATATGGATGTGAGGTTTCTGTAACTAAAGGAAGTACTACACCTATTATGGCTGCTCACTATGATAAGCAGTTAGATGTAATCACTGAAGTTTGGTATGACAATATTATTGCTAACTACGAGCCTCACGAAAAAGCTGGTACTATCAAAAATATAGGTGTTAACACTCCAGACTCACAGCAAGCTTTCTACGTAGATAAAACTACTGCAGATAAATACAATTTAAAATCTGTAATGGATATGAAAGATCCAAAAATAGCTGCACTATTTAAAGATCCAGAAGATCCATCTAAAGGTAGAATGACTAGCTGTATTTCAGGTTGGACTTGCTACACAGTAAATTTAGTAAAACAAAAAGAGTATGGTTTAGATAAATTCTATACAAACTTTGACCCAGGTTCTGGTGGTGCACTAGATGCAGCTATCGCTGGAGCATTTGCTAAGAAAAAACCTATCTTCACATACTACTGGGCT
>JACWEN010000005.1 GCA_014653455.1 Pelagibacterales bacterium SAG-MED46
AGTCAGAATTAAAAAAAACAATTGTATTTATCACTCATGATCTAGATGAGTCATTAAGACTTGGAGATCATATTGGAATATTAAATGCTGGAAAATTAGTCCAGGTTGGAACCCCTGTTGATATCATCATGAATCCTGCTGACGATTATGTCAAAGCTTTTGTAAAAGATGTTAATAGAGCAAAAGTTATCAAAGCCAAAATCATCATGACAAAAGTAAATGAAACAAATGGTATTGATAAATCGAACCTAGTTAAAGTAAATGAAGATCAATTTATTGAGGAATTTTTACCTCAAATAGTCTGTACTAATGCTAATTGTGAGGTGGTTGATAAAAGTGGAAACGTAACAGGTTATATAACTAATAAAGAATTACAATCATCATTAACAAAATCATAATTAATGATTAATCAATCATTAAAAAATAAAAAAATAATTATATCAGCAGGAGCATCTGGAATAGGTTTGGCGACAGCAAAAGTTTGTCTTTCTAGAGGAGCTAGCGTTTATCTTTGTGATATTGATAGTAAATCTCTTAATAAATTAAATAAGCACCCATTAAAAAATAAAAGATTATTTGTATATCTTTGTGATGCATCAAATGAATATCAAGTTTCAAATTTTTTTGAGAAGGTAAAAAAGAAAACAAAAAAAATTGATGCTTTAATTAATAATGTAGGTATTGCAGGGCCTACTGGTTCACTTGAAAAATTAAAATCTAAAGACTGGGAAAATACTTTGCATGTAGATGTTAATAGCCACTTCTATTTTACAAAAAAAGCTATTCCTTTGCTTAAGAAATCTAAAAACGGCTCAATAATCAATATTTCATCAACTGCTGGCATACTTGGTTTTCCACTTCGATCTCCTTATGCTGCAAGCAAGTGGGCAATTATTGGTGTTACAAAAACTTTAGCAATGGAGCTTGGTAAATTTAATATTAGGGTTAATGCAGTATGCCCTGGAACAATTAAGGGTGATAGAATGAAAAGAGTTATAAGAGATAAAGCAAAATTTACTAAAGTTTCCATTAAGACTATTGAAAAAGATTTCGTCTCTATGAGCTCAATGAAGCAATGGATCTTGGAAGAGGATATTGGAAAAATGTGTTCTTTTCTAATCTCAGATGACTCAAGTAAGGTTTCTGGACAGGTGATTTCTGTTGATGGTCACACTGAAAGAAATGATTAACTTATCTTAATTTTTTTTCGTATTTCTTTCTAAGCTTTTGCAATTCAACCAAATATTCATCTCTAATATTTGAAATTTTAGTAACTGATTTTCCTTTAGATTGTTTTTTAGTACCTTCAACTAATCTATTAATTAACTTATTAGATAAAGTTGGGGCTTTTAATTTTGTCCACGGAAGTTTTAAAGCTGGTCCAAATTGTTCTAACATATGTCTCATACCTGCTTTTCCTCCAGCTAAATGAAAAGTTAAAAAAGTTCCCATTAAAGACCATCTTAGACCAGGGCCGTCTTCAATTGCTCTATCTAAATCTTCAGTCGTTGCATGTCCTTCTTTAATAATGTGAAGTCCCTCTCTCCATAAAGCTTCTTGTAATCTGTCAGATAAATAACCAGGCAACTCATGTTTAACCATTATTGGATTCATTGAAATAGATTGATAAAAATCTTTAGCTTTTTTTAAAAACTTTTTAGATGACTTCTTTCCAGGAACAATTTCAACAGCAGGCAATAAATAAACTGGATTAAAAGGATGACCAATCATTGTTCTTTCAGAATTTTTACATTTAGAATAAATCTTTGTCGGTAATAGTCCTGATGAGCTTGATGAAATAATTGCATTTGATTTTGCATATTTTCCAATGGTATTCATCAACTTAGTTTTTAAAACATAATTTTCAGTTGCACATTCTTGAATAAAATCTACACCACTTAATGCTTCCTCAATAGAAGTGAAATATTTAAAATTTTTAAGATTAAGTTTTTTTTTATTAAAAAGTTTTTTTTGAATATGGCCAAGCTCTCTTAATCTCAGCTATTAAATTTTTTTTTAATTTAATGTCTTTGTCATAAGCATGAACAATTTTGTTGTGAGCTAAAAAACGAATAATCCAACCTGTTCCGATTACTCCAGTTCCAATAACTGCAATTGTTTTAATTTGTGACATTACTTGTGTTTAACAAGTTTTAATTTTTCTCTAGTCTCAGCTGGTGTCATTGGTGTATATCCAATTTCATCGATTATTCTTATTGCTTTCTCAACTAATTGAGCATTGGTAGCAAGCTTACCTTTGGATAAATATAAATTATCCTCCAGTCCAACTCTTGGATTTCCTCCCATTAAAACTGTTTGAGCAACAAATGGCATTTCATTTTTTGAAATTGCAAAACCTGACCAAACACCCTCTTTTGGCATAATATCTTTCATAGCTTGCATTGCTAAGGTAGTTGCTGGCGCACCCCAAGGTATTCCTAAACACATTTGAAACATTGGTGGATCACTTAATAAACCTTCTTTATATAGTTGAGCTCCAAACCACATATTCCCTAAATCAAATGCCTCTATTTCTGGTTTAACACCAATTTCTTTTAATTTTTTTGCAGCTTTTCTTAAATCATTTGGTGTATTAACTGTAATTGTTGAACCATCACCAAAATTTAATGTTCCTGCATCAAGTGTACAAATTTCTGGAAGAAATTGTTCAGCATTTGCAATTCTTTCCATTACATTAGTCATATCTGTCATTGGTCCAAAATCTAAAGGATTATCACCTTGTCCTATATCTAGATCACCTCCCATTCCAGTCGTTAAGTTTAAAATTACATCTGTATCACTTGATCTTATTCTATCTACTACCTCTTTATATAACTCTAATCTTCTGCTTGGTGTTCCGTCTTCTTCCCTTACATGGATATGAGCTATTGCAGCTCCAGCCTTTGCAGCCTCAATTGACGCTGTTGCAATTTGTTCTGGTGTTTTTGGTAAATCTGGATGTTTACTAGCAGTATCCCCCGAACCAGTTACAGCACATGATATAAATACTTTATTGTTCATTTTAATAATGAAAAAAATATACTCTAGATTAATAAAAATGAAAATAAATGAATTAAAACAAGATTTAGCTGCAGCATTTAGATGGACAGCAAGACTTAATATGAATGAAGGAATAGCCAATCATTTTAGTGTTTGCCTTCCTAATTCAAATGATTTTTATGTCAATGGTTCGGGGTTACACTTTAGTACAATTAAAGCTAGTGATATGGTTTTGGTAGAGCAGGACAAAATTGATGAGATTAAAAAAAATCCTGAACTAGTTGATCCTACAGCGCTACATATTCATGGAATAATCCACAAAAAAGTTCCTCACGCCAGGTGCATACTTCATGTTCATTCAAAATATGCTACAGCATTATCAACTTTAAAAAACCCTGTATTACAACCAATAGACCAAAATACTATGCGTTTCTATAATCGTGTTTCAATTTATAATGATTTTGGTGGACTTGGTTTTGAAGATGAGTCACATAAAATGGCATCAGCTATTGGAAATAATCGTTCTATGCTTCTAGCAAACCACGGAATATTAACTTTAGGTCAATCTGTTGCAGAAGCATTTGATGAATTATACTATTTTGAAAAAGCCTGCGAAACATATTTAACAGCTCTTTCTACTAACAAAGAATTAAATATAGTAAGCTCAGAAGTTGCTGAAAAAACTGCTCAAGAATGGGAAAATTATCCAATAAATATGGGTAAGCAACATTTAGATGAAATAAAAAAAATACTTGATAAAGAGGATATGAGTTACAGAGATTAATATGAGAAAACTAATAACTATTTTTATATTTTTTACTACTCCTTTATTTGCAGGAAAAGTTGAACGACTAGGTTTTTATAATATACAAGAACTTCTCGAAGATGACAATTTAACTTATAAAATTATTAAAAGTTGTGTTTCTTTAAATTCTGCAATTACAGAGATAACGAGAGAAGATCATCCTGAACTATCAAAAAGTTTTTTTTCAACAGCAAATTATTTATATCCATTTGGAATTTTAACATTGGCAAAGATAAAAAAAGTAAACTATCAGGATGTTGAAAAAGAATACTCCAATAGTGTAAGCATTCAAGTATCTGATTACATAGAATTTATGAAAAAAAATGGAACAGCTAACCAAAGTTTTATCAAAGGTACATTCATAGGTGATGATCTTAATTTTTGTAATGAAATCAGATCAGCGATAGAAATAACTATATCAGAAACTAAAAAGTTAAAATCACAAAACTGAAATTAAACTATTCTGATTTTTTTTTGAATTTTGGAATTTTAGATTTCTTTTTCTCTTTTTTTTTAAATTTTGGAATTTTAGATTTTTTTGATTTGCTAGATTTATTTGATCCTTTGATTTCTTCTGTTGAAAACTCTTCTAATGCTGGCATTATCTCTTTGCAACTTTCTAGCTCACAAAAATAAACTGCTCCCGTTTTATTATTGTAAAGATATGCTCCACAATTAATCTTTTTTTTTAAAGTACAATTTGCTGGCTCTAAAATATAATCCCCCAACAAAGTTGTTGGCATGAATAAGAAAATAATAAAAATAAACTTTTTCATATAAATATTATTTAAGTACTAAAAAAATTTACTATTCAACTCATAATAGAAAATATTTTTAATAAATAACTTTCATAGTTTAGAACATTTTTTTCATTTAAAACAAACGAAAATTTAATTAATAAAAACTATATATAAAAAGTAGAAATATATAAACAATGGAAAAAAATTTTTTTACATGAGAGAGTCTTAAAATAATAAATAATAACAGGAGGGGTAAATGAAAATAACAAAAATGATCTATGTTGTTATGTTTTCTTTCTTTTTTGGAATATTTAGCACTGCTAATTCAGGTGAATTATGTACCGAGTGTTTAAAAAAAGTTCCTCAAGAAATGAGAGACTATGTTTATAACATGGATTTTATGGATAAAGATCAACCTCTAGGACCTGCGGTTATGAAGGGGTGGAAAAGCCCTAGAAAACCACCGTGGACTATTGGTTATGCAAGTACTTATGCTGGAAACACTTGGAGAAAAGGTGCAATGGAACGTTTAATGGAAGTTGTGTACCCTAAGTGGAAAGCATTAGGAATGGTTGATGAAATTGTAATTACTCAATCAAATCTAGATGACTCATTACAGATTCAGCAAATGAGACAAATGATAGATGGAGGTAAAGTTGATGCAATAATTATTTGTTGCTCTAACATTACTGCTCTTAATACAACCATCAAATATGGTTGGGAAAAAGGGATACCCACACTTTCGTTTACTGGCTTTACAACATCTCCATACTCAATCAACACATCTGTAAATTACAGATTAGTTGGATACTATGTTGGTGCTTGGATGGCAGAGCTTATTGGTGAAAAAGGTAATGTAATCGTTATCGAAGGAATACCTGGTTATTCAGCATCTGACCAACAAAATAAAGGGGTATTAGCAGCATTAGATGAATTCCCTAATGTAAATGTTGTTGGACAATTAGCTCATAACTGGACATCTCAAGTTGCACAAAAAGAACTTTCACAATGGCTATCTACAAATACAAAAAAAGTTGATGGTATTGCAGTTCAGTCTTCAGGAGAAACTGGAACTCTACAAGCATTGTTACAGTCAGGACTTGATCCAATTCCACCAATTGCTTTAGGTGGAGAACTAGGTGCACTTTGTTATTGGAGACAAAATCCAGGATATATTGATGAAGCGATATATGCTTGGCCTCCAGGTGATGAGGTAGAACTAGGTATGGATGTGATGATTAGAACTTTACAAGGTCAAGGTCCTATGATTCAATCTATATTAGTTGGTCCAGCTACAAAAAATTTCGATGAAATCTCAGAAATCTTGAATGAAGATTGTGATCGAAATTCTACTGGTTGGGATAATCCTGGAATGGACAAATGGGCTCCTAAAGAATACGTAGAAGCGTTCTTTGAGAATCCAAGCGATCCTACAAAATACGATCCAAAATCTCACTAATACTTATAACTAAGTATGAGTGCTGAAAAAAATATAGAAGACAACACCTCTAAAGAGGTGTTGTCTGAGAAGTCAAAAACTGTCCAAGGTGATATTTATGTCCAAGATGTTCACAAATATTTTGGTGTGACTAAAGCCTTGAACGGAGTAAATTTTAATGCAAATTTTGGTGAAATTCATGCAATAGTTGGTGGTAATGGTTGTGGTAAAAGCACATTAGCAAAAACAATGTCTGGAGTTTTGCCCGTAGACAAAGGCAAAGTATCAATACTTGGTCAAACTCCCACTTCTCCAGTAATGGCTAGAAATATGGGTATTGCTACAGTATTTCAAGAAGTAATGATAGCTGAAGAGTCATCTGTAGTAGATAACTTATTTGTAGGTTCTGATGACTTCTGGTACAAAAATTTAACTCAAAGAGAAAAAGTACTTAAAGCCCAAGAAATTATGGAAGATCTTGTTGGTGAATACGTTGACCCATACACACAAGCTTTTAACTTATCTCTTCCTATAAAAGCTTGGATAACAATTGCTAGAGCATTCTTAAGAGATAATACAAAAGTATTAATTCTAGATGAGTCATCAGCTGCGCTTGATTTTGACTCAACTGAAAGATTATTTAAAAAAATGAGAGAATTACGTGACAAAGGAGTTGCAATTTTTATTGTTACTCATCGTATTGCTGAGCTGGTAAGAATAATTGATAAAGCAACTGTCATGAGAGACGGTAAAGATGTTGGGGTTTTAGAAAAAAAAGATCTCAATGAAAAAAATTTAATAGGCTTAATGACTGGTCGAGAAGAGACAGGAGAAAAATCCACTTCAATAGCTATGCAAACAAAAACTGATAAAGTTGTAATGAGAGCAGAGAATTTAGTTGTTTGGCCAGAAAGCAAACCTATCAATTTTGAAGTTAAAAAAGGAGAAATTGTAGGAATAACAGGTCTTGATGGTAATGGACAAGATGACTTTGTTAAGATTTTAGCAGGCGTACAAGAATCTCATGGCGGAACCATTGAAATTTTAGACTCAAATGAAAAATTTTTAAAATATAATTCTTTAGAAAATGCAAAAGAAAATGGAATATCATTTGTTTCTGGTGATCGAAAAAAAGAAGGAATACTTCCTAACTTAAGTATTTATGAAAATTTAGTTGTACCGCTTTACAAAAAAACTAGCAGAGCAGGATTTTTAGGTTTTATTAACTGGATGGAACTTAATGGAATTTATGATTGGGAAGTAGAAAGATTAAATATTAAAACTGGTCCAAGTGACAATCTAATTGGTTCACTAAGTGGAGGAAACCAACAAAAAGTAATGATAGCTAGATCATTTGCACAACATCCAAAAGTTCTTATTTTAAATGATCCAGCTAGAGGCATAGATATAAGCACTAAAAGAGACTTGTATGTTCATTTAAGAAAATATGTTGAAGAAGGTAACACAGTTGTTTTTTTATCAAGTGAACTTGAAGAATTTATTGGTCTATGTCCCAAAGTTATGGTTTTTAGAAATGGGACAATATTTGATATTTTTGAAAATGAAAAAATTAATGCTGATACTTTGCTTGAAGGGATGTTTGGTCAAACTGCTGGTATTGGAGAAACAACTATTTCATCTAGATCGAATGTTTCAACAAAAATAAAAAATAAAGTTGATAATAATACCAAATCTAAAGAAAGAAATATTGTAAAAGTAGTAAATTTTGATGAAGAAAATAACGGTAGAAATAATAATAAAATTAAAGTTAAAAATTTTTGATGAAAACAGAAAATAAAAATAAATATTATAATGATGAAGATGAAATCAATTTTGAAAAATTAAATAATTTTAAAAAATTTAATTTTAATTATAAAAATAATATTCAATCAAATAATCATAATATTAAGTATGCTAATTCTGATAAAAATTATTTTAATGATATTTTAAAGATTGATCAAAAAGTGGCTCTATATAACGAAACTGATAAAGATAAAGAAATTAATTATTATAATCTTTCTGACTATCAAAGATTTGATCAATTAGATAGTTTTTCTGAATACAATAATAATTCAGAACAAATAAATAAAAAAATTACTCCTAAATCAAATTATTCATCTGAAGACTATGAAGAATTTAATAAAATAATTCCTAAAATAGATATGGATCAAATAAAAATTAAAGATCAAAACAAAAAAATTAGAGTTATCGATTATAACAAAATAAATGAAAGTGAAAAAAGAATTAAAAATAAATTTGGAATTGATAAAATAAAAATTGTTTATTTTGATTAAAAAAAAATGGAAATAATTGAAAAATTAAAAACTTATAGATCTAGTGTAGATACTTCTTCAAATAAGTATCTAATGGTACCTATTTTTATTTTTTTTGCTTTATTAATTTTTGCTTTAATTAGAAGTCCAATACTTATCTCGCAATCAGGCATTGGAAGTGCGATAATGCTTACAGCTCCTTTAATTTTAACCACGTATGCTCTGACATTTATAGCTATGGCTGGAAGAGGTGGGGTTGATTTGTCTATTGGTCCTTTCATGGGTTTTATCAATGTAAGTAGTATTCAATTATATGCTGCTGGATATTTGCAAACTCCAATTGGTTGGTTTGTTTACGCAATAGCAATGGGATTAATTTGGCAGCTTTTCTATGCTTTAATTGTTTGTTTTGTCAGAGTTTCACCGATCATTGTATCTCTAGCTGGATATTTAGCATTTGCTGGAATAAATATTGTAATTTTACCAAGACCAGGAGGAATAGCTCCTGACTGGCTGCTTCCATGGGGAGAAGGATTCACAATTCTAAACCCTATATTTCTTCTAATGATATTGGCAACAATATTATTTTATATAATTACTCATACGGCTTTTTGGGGTCATTTAAAATTAATGGGTTCAGATGAACGAGCGGCTTTTACAAGTGGTGTAAAAATTCATCTTGTAAGAATAGTTGCTCATATGATAGCAGGAATATTTGCAGCTCTTTCTGCAATATGTTTTACAGCTCTTGTTGGATCTGGAGATCCACTGCAAGGAACTAAATACACATTACTAGGTATTACGGCTTTAGTTCTAGGTGGCGCAAGTTTGGCTGGTGGGCGTGGAGGTGCGTTTGGAGCAATTTTAGGTGCATTAAACTTATACCTTATAAATTATATCTTGGTTACTTTTAGATTTGAAAGACTTCAAAGTTTTGTTTCGGACTTATCTTATGGAGCAGTTTTGGTTATAGCATTATTAGTAAGTCTTATTCTTCCTTATGTCACAAGAGTAACAAAGGGTTTATCGGTAATGGTTTTTTTCATTTTAATGGCATTTGCAGGATTATTTGTAGTATTACATCAAGTGTATGATCAACCAATTATTATAGAGAAAGTTGTTGAACCTGATGAAAAATCTCAAAATGATGTAAGAGGATCAAAAGTAAGAAAGGTAGATTCAACAGGAAATATTATAGTTGAGGACTCTGAAGCTGGGGCAACAACAGGAACTGGTACTGCTAAGGGTGGCTCATTGGCAGGTCATGGCGTAGTTCAATTCACTGAGACACCAGGAACTATAGTGTTTTATGTAATTTTAGGAATAGCATTCGTTGCTTTGTTGCTTTACCTATTATCAACTCATAGAAATCCATCCACGATTTCCTTTGTAATTATTGTAATAATAATGGCAGCTGGTTTAATCTTTGACCCCGACGATAAAGAAAAAGACATATTAAAAGATACAGAAAAAATAACTTTAAATTCTAATCAAGTGAGTAGTATTGAGACTTCTGCTCCTCAATATTTTAGCTTGGAAAAGATAAATTACTTCCCTAATGTTCTTGAAAGTTCTCTTATTTCTGGAACTACATATAGTATTATTTATTTTGCTGGAATTGTTTTGTTGGCCTCTCTAATTGTAATATCAATGCTTCCTCAATTTAGTCCACGAGCTAAATCTACAGCACTTTTATTTTTTCTAGCAGCTATATCTTTAATTATTTTAAAAGGTGTTTCATATAATAATTTAGTTGAAAGTACTGATAGTAGTTTTTTTGGTATTCAGGGTTATGGAGTAATACTCGTAGTTTTACTTTTATTTGTCATAACGGCTCCATTTGTTCATTCAAAAATAAAAAATTTAACCAATGTATATATATTTGGATTTGGTGTTCTTGCTATAATCTGTACATATTTTATTGGTGGTAATACTTTTGTTCCAAATGATCCATCATTTTATCAACCTAAAATTATAAGTGAGTTAAATATTGGAGATCTTTCTCAAATTAAATATGAAGGAACAAAAAGATTTTTTTTACGAAACTGCAACTTCAGGTTATTCTCAATTTGCCTTTAGTATTCTAGCAGTATTTTTAGTTCAATATTTTTTATTCCTAAATATGGGTGAGAAAGCAAATTATAAAAGATTTGCTCCATATATTTACATAGTCACTATTGCAGTAGCACTATGGGCTTCAATATTTTATTCTGTAGGATATTCATTATATAAAATTCTTGCAGTGTTAGTAATTGGAATACCTATTACACCTTTGGTTTGGCAATTTATGACTATCTATAAAGAAAAAAATGCCCGTGATAAACAATTAAGTCAATGGGAGGAAGTAAAGTAGATGAAAAAATCAGCATTTCTTTTTTTTAAAGGACTAGGATTATTATTTGCAATTCTTTGTGGAATAGGAACTGCTTTTCTTGGTTGGTATGATGGTGCAGATTGGATGAATATTGCTACCTACTCTATTGCTGTAACTGGATTAATATTATGGGGATGGTACCATTTTTCTGTAAGATGGATTAATGAAGATTTAAAACAAAATATCTTTACTAAGTTTCCTAAAGAAGAAATTATAAAAGACGAAGAAGATGAAGAAAATTTCTTCTTCAAAAATATTAAAGAAAATAAATGGAAAACAATTGCTTTCCTTGGGGTAATTCTAATCTTTATTTTTGTATCTTTTGTAGCAGATGATTTCTTTTCAGGAAGAACCCTAGTTTCATTTTTAATTTTTTTAGTATTTGTGATTTTTATGGGTGTTATCAGCAGATACATAAAAGGTTCAAAAAGTGTTTTTGTAGGGATCTCTGTGTTGATTGGGTTGTTTATTATTGGATCTCTAACCATACCTGGTTTCTTAACAACCATGAATATGAAATCAATGTTGGTTTTTGCATCATTTTTAGGACTAGCTACTATTGGTCAGACTTTTGTTGCACTTTTAGGGGGTTTAGATCTTTCAATTCCATTTGTTATTGGCTCTATGAATGTTGGTTTAATGTCGTTAATTTCAAAAGGAGTTCCACCTTGGCTTGCTTGCATAGTTATTTTGCTGCTAGGTGCTTTGATAGGATTTGTTAATGGCACTTTAAGTTTTAGACTTCAAGGACAAGCATTAATTTTAACTTTGGGTGTTGGGTTTTTTGTTAAAGGAGGGGTTCAAATATTAGTTTCTATGGGTACTTTTTCAGCTGGTACTGTTTTTGGTGTTGTTCCAGATTGGATGCAAAATTTAGCTTCTATGGGTGGAAAAACTGTTGGTCTTCCAATACCTCCTGTGATTATTATTTGGATAGTAGCAAGTATATTAGTTATCGTTGCACTTAGGTTAACAAAATGGGGAAGACATTTATATGCTTTAGGTGGAAGTAGATTGTCATCATCAAGACTTTCTATTTCTGAAAGAGGATACTGGGTTGGTGCTTATGTTATTAGTGGATTTTTCTCAGCTTTAACTGGAATTCTACTTCTTGGTTGGAGTGGTGGAGGATATGTGGGTGCTGGAGATATTTATTTATTCACAACTATAGCTGCAGTGGTTATTGGTGGAACTTCATTATTAGGAGGTTCTGGAGGTTATGGGTTAAGTGTTATTGGAGTATTTATATTGCAAATAATAACAACTGTATTAATTGGATGGGGTTTAAGTTGGGAAGCACAACAATTTATTTTAGGATTACTTATTATTCCAATGGTTGCCCTGTACGCAAGATCCCCACATATAAGAAGCCAGATATAAAGGAGAAGATTTATGATAGAATTAAATTGCGACATGGGTGAAAGTTTTGGGATCTATAAAGCGGGTAATGATGAAGAGATAATGCCATTAATAGATATAGCAAATGTTGCCTGTGGGTTTCATGCTTCTGATCCTAATCATATGAGAAAAACTGTGGCACTTGCAAAGAAACATGGAGTAAAAGTTGGGGCTCACCCTTCTTTTCCTGATCTGCAGGGATTTGGAAGAAGAGAAATAAAAATGCCAAGGCAAGATATAAAAAGTATGGTTATGTATCAGGTAGGTGCTTTAAAATCATTTTTAGATGAACAAGATATGCCTTTGAACCATATCAAACCTCATGGATCATTATATGTTATGGCTGCGAAAGATGAAAATATGGCTAACGCAATTGCAGATGCTGTTGAAACTTTTAATGTGAGTATTTTTGGAATGGCGAATACTTGTCATGAAAAGATTTATAAAGATGAAAGAGGTTTAAATTTTATAGCAGAATTTTACGCTGACCTAGATTATGATAAAGATGGAAACCTAGTTGTAGCTAAAGGAAAAAATGCAAACTACGATAGTAAAATTGCAGCCAAACGTGTCATGCGCGCATTAAAAGAAAAAAAAGTTACCAATACTATTGGTAAAGATATAAATGTTGGTTGTGATACAATTTGCGTTCATTCAGATACACCTAATGCAGTTGAAATAATTACAGGTATTAAATCTGCCCTTAGTAAATGAAAAGAATTTTAATAGCTAACAGAGGCGAAATAGCTTGTAGAATTATTAGAAGTTGTAAAAAACTAGGTTTACAGTCAATTGCCGTATATTCAGATATAGACAAAAACAGCAAACACGTTAGAGAAGCTGACGAGTCAATCCACATAGGGGGGTCAAAAGCACAAGAAAGTTACCTTCTCGCAGAAAAAATCATTGAGGTTGCTAAAAAATTAAATGCTGATGCTATTCATCCAGGATATGGATTTATGGCCGAAAATGCTGAATTTGCCCAGAATGTAATAGACTCAGGTTTAATTTGGATAGGGCCAAAACCAAGCACTATCATATCAATGGGTAATAAAGATGTAGCAAGAGATTTGGCTATAAAAAATAATCTTCCTATTTGTCCAGGGTTAACAGATGAGGATTTAAAAAAAGATGATCTAGAAAAAAAATGTAATGAAATAGGTTATCCAATTTTAATAAAAGCAAGTGCTGGTGGTGGTGGAATTGGAATGCGAATAGCAAATAATTATAAGGAATTAGTTCAATCAATTGAAAAAACTAAGAATTTAGCAAAAAAAGCATTTGGTAATAGTGATATTTTTTTAGAAAAATTTATTTCAAATGCAAGACATATAGAAATCCAAGTTTTTGGTCTTGGTGAAAGAAAAGCTTTGCATTTTTATGAAAGAGATTGCTCAATACAAAGACGTTTTCAAAAAATTATAGAAGAAAGTCCTGCTCCTGAGATTGAAAATTCAATAATTAACGAGATGGCAGAAAGTGCAGTAAATTTTGTTACAAATCAAAAATATGAAGGAGCCGGGACAATAGAATTTATATACGACATTGATAATAAAAAATTTTATTTTTTAGAAATGAATACTAGAATTCAAGTTGAGCACCCTGTTACAGAGATGATCACAAACTCTGATTTAGTTTCAATGCAAATCCAATTTGCATTAAATCTAGATCTAAAATTAATAGAACAAAATAAAATTAATAAATCAGGACATGCTATTGAATGTAGATTATATGCTGAAGACCCAGCTAAAAACTTTCTTCCTTCTCCAGGTAAAATTACTAAATTAAATCTTCCTAATACTGGTTTTGCAGACATTAGACTTGATATAGGTGTGGATGAAGGAGATGAGATATCTTTTTATTATGATCCAATGATTGCAAAAATTATTTCAAAAAGTGAAAATAGAATAGAAAGTATAAATAATATGATCCATTATTTAAGTGAATTAGAAATAGAAGGAATTAATACAAATAAATCTTTTTTAATTTCAGTTTTAAAAAATGAGTCTTTTGAAAAAGCAATCTATAATACCAAATTTATAGAAAATAATTTATCTTTATTTACTGAAGAGTCAGAAAATATAAAAAAAAATATAAACAAAACTATAAATAAAGAGAATATTGTTCAAAAATATACTGATAAAGATGTTGAGGCTTTTAAAAAAATAACAGCACAATCTCCTAATAAAAAATACTTAGACCAATACACTGAAAATGATTTTAAAGTATTTAAGAATATTTTAAATAAAAAAAATGATGATCAAAAAAAAGGTTCTGTTAAAAATATAATAGGAAAAGTATATGAAGAACCAATATTTAAACCAGGTGGTGATAAATATATGGTAATTGAATTTGCTAATCTTATGGATCTTGAAATTAATTTTACTGCACAAAACTTAGCTAAAGCTATTCTTGAAAATAAAATTAAAGGTATTTATGAAACTGCTCCATGTTTTGCTTCGATGCTTATTCATTATAATCCCGATGAAATAAAATTTAATGATTTAAAAAATGAGATGAAATCACTTATTAAGTCACTAGGTCCAACTGATGATATTGAGATTAATAGCAGAATTTTCTCATTCCCCACTGTTTATTTAGATAAATGGACAAAAGAATGTATTGAAGATTATTCAAGTAAAATTGCAGAAAAAACTCCTGATCCTGATTTTATTGTAGAGCTAAATAAACTTGAAAATACTGAACAATTTGTAAGGGTTCATTCTGGAACTGAATATTGGGTTTCAGCACTAGGTTTTTGGCCAGGTTTACCATTTATGATGCCTCTAGACCCTAGATGTAAATTAACTGCACCAAAATATAATCCTCCAAGAACCTGGACTCCAAAAGGTGCTGTAGGAATGGGTGGATCTTCGACTTCAATATATCCTGATAGATTGCCTGGTGGTTATCAAATTTTTGGAATAATACCAGTTCCTATTTGGGATACTCAGAAAAGTTTTTCTGTATTTGAAGAGAGTATCTGTCTTTTTAGACCTGGTGACAGAGTAAAATTTGTACCCACAAGCTACGAAGAATTTGATCATGTTTCGAATAAGGTAAAGGACAAATCCTATGATTATAATATTATTGACTATCAAAAATTTTCAGTAAAAAATTATAAAAATTGGTTAACAACAATCGATAAAACAAAAAGATTTTAACTTTTATGGTTCAAGTAATTAAAAAAGGTTTAGAAACATCAGTCCAAGATTATCCTGGAAGAATTGGGACTTTAAATCAAGGATTCCCAGCCTCAGGTCCAATGGATAGTTGGTCTTTTAGACTTGCAAATATATTGGTTGGAAATAAACCTGGAGATGCAGCACTAGAATGTCAATTTATGGGGCCTACTCTTAAATTCATTGATGACAGAACAATAGCTATTACAGGTGCAGACATGTCTCCAAAAATAGATGGTAAAAGTGTTCCTTTATGGGAGAGTATTGAAGTTAAAGCAAATCAAGTTTTAGAATTGGAATTTGCAACAATAGGTGCAAGATCATATATTGCTTTTGCTGGAGGAATTAATAGTGAACCTTGGCTTGGATCGAAATCTACATTTCATAAAGCAGGGGTAGGCGGAATTGATGGTAAAGCTATTGAAAATAATCAAATTCTGCCACTAGGAAACAATAAAAAAATTCAGTTTAGAAAAATAAAAAAAAGTTCAATACCCGAAATCTCTAAAGATAAAAATTGGTCTATAGAAGTTGTTTTAGGTCCCAACGACGACTGGATAGATGACAAAGGTCATGAGATTTTTTTTAATTCTAAATGGAAACTTCAAGCAAAAAGTGATCGGACAGGTTATAGATTAGATGGACCTCAACTATCTTTCACTGATAAGGCTACAAATAAAAGCCTTGAAAATGGTTCGGAACCTTCAAATATTATTGACCAGGGCTATCCTGCAGGAGCAATTAATCTTGCAGGTCAAACCCCAATTATTCTTGTTAATGATGGACCAAGCATGGGTGGTTTTATTAACCCTTATACCGTGCCATCAGCAGCTTTTTGGAAATTAGGACAAGCTAAACCAGGAGATACTCTCAATTTTATAGAAGTTTCAGTTGAAAAAGCTCAAACATTAAGAGCTGAACAGTCAATCATTTGTAGCGAAGAAAGCCTTATGTCTTTTAATAAGAATGAAACTATCAAAAATGAAAAAAACAAACAATTAGGCCCAATAAAGATAATAGATTTTGATAAAAATAAAACGGAAGAGAAAAAAAGAGTAAAATTGATGGAAAAAAAAGGCATGAAAAATATGAAAATTCGGTTTTTTAATTAATTATTTAATATGAAAGGAATATTTTAGATAATGACAACTGAGGTAAAAACAACAGTTCCGGGTAATATATGGAAAGTACTAGTTAAAGTAGGAGATATTGTTAAACAAAATGATGATCTTTTCATTATGGAGGTAATGAAAACAGAGGTACATCACAACTCACCTATTGATGGTAAAGTTATACAAGTAAACATTCAAAATGACCAAGAAGCAGTTGAGCCTGGTACAGTTGCGATTATCATTGAATAGCATATGAAATCTAAAAAAAAATTTATTACTAAATATTTAGATACTATAATTGAACTATCAAATGAAACTGGGATTTCAAAAAAAGAAGCGAGAACAATCCTGGATATAGCATTATCTGATCAAAATCCTGATTTTATTAATTTTGAACAAATAAAAACTGAGATAAAAACATTCATTACAATTAATATTTTTTCGCTAGTGTGTAAATTATAGAGTGATAAAAAAATATAATTTTTTAAATTAATCGTAATAAAACATTGGGGCTTTTTTCCAATCTAACCACGTAACTGGGTCATGTCCCCAAACTACTTTAGCATTATAATCTTTTGCAACTTTTCTTAATTTTTTTACAGAGTCAGCTGCATCTGATGCAGAAGCAACTAATCCAGGCAAACATTTATCACACCAATGATCTCCTGTGTAACATGCATCTCCAGTAAATAGCATGTGTCCTGTTTTTGGTAAATTTACGAGAACTGATTGATGACCAGGGGTATGTCCAGGAGTAAATATTATTTTAATAACACCATCTCCAAAGACATCATAAAAATCTGTTTTTCTTCCCTGTAAAAATTTCCATCTTATATTTGGTTTATCAAAATCTGCTCTTACATAAGCTGGTTGTGAAAACCAATCTGGATTAAATGCATAATCGTATTCTACTCTTTGTGTAATATGTGTTGCATTAGGAAAGTGACCTATTGCTCCTGAATGATCAAGATGTAAGTGAGTTTGAATAACATATTTAACATCCTCTGGGTTTGTGTTTACTGATTTAACTACTTCTTTACACCACTCTGAAGCTTTCATAACTGGATCGTAAGCCTCAACAACATTTCCCCAATGTTTATGTTTGTCTAGAGCAGCCTCAATCGGCATTCCTCCATCAATAATAACATCTCCTTCAGGATGTTTTATCAAAAACCAAGGTACAGGAATTTCATAAGCCTCTTCACCTTGATTCATCTTTATGAATTTCAATTTAGTTTTTATAGAACCAGTTTGAAACATATATAGTTTAATTCCACTATTAAACTTTGTTGTTTTTTCAAAAAAATCATCTGAAATATTATTCATAATTTATTCTACCAGGCTGCTTCATATATGTTAAGAGCGTCATTTTCAGTCAGTTCTCTTGGGTTATTCACTAATAAACGAGTTTGCTTCATTGCATCTGATGCCATTTTTTTACATGCCTCTTTTGGAATATTTACATCTCTTAATCTTTGAGGAAGTCCAATTTTTTGTGATAAATCCTCTAATCGATCAATAAATTCTTTGCATACTGCTTGGTTACCTTTTTCAGTATTAATATCTGGGAAAACAAAAGGGGCTAATTCTGCATAATTTTGTGTTGTTTTACTATCTACACTATTAAATCTTAAAACATATGGAAGAACTAATGAATTTGACAGTCCATGAGACACATGAAAAATTCCTCCAATCGGATAGGCAAGAGCATGGACTGCTGCAACAGGAGAATTAGCAAATGCTTTTCCAGCTAACATTGCTCCAATTAACATGTTACCTCTAGCCTCAATATTCGATCCTTGAAACACAGCTTTTTCTATTGAGCCTGACAAAAGTTTTAATGCTTCAATAGCTAACATTTTTGAAATTGGATTATTATTTTTGTTAGATGAAGTATAACCCTCTATAGCGTGAACCATAGCGTCTATTCCTGTAGCTGCTGTTGTGTGTGCTGGTAATCCAATTGTTAAATCTGGGTCTAAAATTGCAATATCAGGTAAAATTATTGGCGAAGAAACTCCTTTCTTTTCTTCTTCCCCAACTGTAATGATAGATATAGGAGTTACCTCCGAGCCTGTTCCAGCGGTAGTCGGTATTAAAACTAATGGTAATCTTGGACCTTGAGCATTAGAAACACCCCAAGCATCTTCAATATTTTCATTTGAACCTAAAATTAAAGAAGTTAATTTAGCTACATCCATTGAAGACCCTCCCCCAAATCCAATAACACCTGTAGCATTAATTTTTTTTCCTACTTCTATAGAGTGTAAAAGAGTTTTAATTGAGGGATCTGCTTCTACATCCTGAAAAACTTCAACTATTGATGAATATTTATTTAATTCACTTAAAGTTGGTTCAGTTAAATTTAAAGACATCAAACCTTTATCAGTTATAAATAAAACATTTGGTCCCAACTTTTTTGAAATTTCTTCAACACATATTTTGGACATTCCACTTCCAAATCTAATTCCTGAAGTTGTATTAAATGTAAAATTATTCATACTCCTAATTCCTAAACGTAATAAACATAAAAGATTATTGAAAATATAGCCAGACCTATTAATATCAAGATCCAACCATAGCCAGTTCCTAAATTATCTAAATAATTTTTTTCTCCTGAAACTTCATCTGGATGTTTGTGAAGATCGCCAGACTGTATTGGTCTATTTGGTAAAGTTGATAAATCCATTTTACTTGCTAAAAACCAAATCAAACCAATTCCAAAAAACCACCATATTAATTGATATCCCCATAATGAAGGTATCTTTAAAATCCAAGATTCATATCCTGCATTTGGAGCACCAAAAAAATTATTTCCAAGAACTTGTCCTGGACCTACTCCAAAGAATAACCATATAAGAGCAATAACATATGCAAATGATCTTAATTTTGTTCTACTCGGATGAAGGCCCATGTGTTCATTTAAAAAATCATGAAATTTCTGACGATAATCTCTATCATTGTCCACTTTTGCTATTGATGAAAACGCTGAGACTGAAAAACAAATAAATACATTAAATAATAAGCCCCAAACACCTGAATGAATAGTTAAAGGCCATCTTCCCCACGGCAATCTATTTCCTGAAATTTGCTGACCAATAGTTTCTGTTAAAATAACAATTATTATTCCAATTATTATTCCAGATATAGCGGCTCCTCTTGTTATCCATGGAAACCAGACAAGACCAAGCAGAACAATTAAAAATTGAAATGCTATAGAAATTGAAATACCACTAAAAATAATCATAGCAGGTTTAGCAAATGTTGCTAAATAAAGTGAGGCTAGAAACATTAACATCATAATTATACGAGCTGCTCTTCGTTCCTTATCCCAATTCGAGTTTTTATCTACGTAAGCTCTATAAAAATCTCTTGTAACGATACTACCTGAGGTCATTAAAAGGGCAGCAGCTGTAGACTGAAGTGCAGCAACTAATCCAACAGCTAATAAACCAGTTAACCATAAAGCATGTTTGTCCATTAATCCGATAATATGATAAACAATTGATGAATGATCTTTACTTGAAACTTCTGGTAAAAGTTTATTAACGAAAAGACCATTACTATTAATTTCAGCACTAGCTCCCAATAAACTTGCTCCAATTCCTTGAAAAGTTGTGAATATAAATAATAATAAACCAACAATAACTGCAGATCCCCATATTTGATAATAAGAAAAAGCTTTAGGGTGTTTTGCGGTATAGCTTAACATTGAAAATGATGGTGAAAGAACTATTCCCATAAAAGAAATTGTAAAAGTAAAAATCATCATCGCTGTCCAAGGACCTCCAATTGCTTCATTTTTTCCTAAACCAGCTACCCATTGAATAACACCTGGTAATGCGAAATAACCATTATAGTCACCTCCTCCATAACCATTTGTATTTCCCCAAAAACTAATTTTTGTATTTGCTATTTTTGCTAATGATTTACCAAAAGTTTCTATGTCTCCTATAAAGGAATAAGTGATTAATCCTAAAATAATTATTGTTAAAAAATAAAGCCAAGATTGAACTACACCTACACTGAAAATAGACTTAAAACCCCCTCTTGTTACATAGAATAATACAATGATTGAGATTACCCACATTCCTAATTCTCTAGAAACATACTCACCAGTTAATATATTTATAAGATAACCCGTTGCTCCAAATAGAACAGCAAGTAAAGGTATTGCGAAAAAAAAAGTTACTAAAACAGAAATAATTCTAATGGTATCACTTTTATAGTAATCATAATACATTTCACCAGGAGTAATGTATCCAAACTTTCTGCTTAGCATCCATTGTCTTTTAAAAAAAAATATACTCCCTAGAGGAACAGTTATAGCAATAAAAGCCGTACCAACATATTGAAAGCCATCATGAAAAATAAGGCTAGTTTGAGAAATTACAGTTAAGCCTGCAAACGTTGCGGCTGTTGCTGCAAAGAAAAAAACCCATGAAGAAATATTTCTATTTGCTAGATAATAATTTTCTGGATTATCAGAATTATACCTTGAGCCTCTAACGCCCCAAAAAAAACAATAGGCAGCATATAATAATATGAAGATAAATAACCAAACTGATTTTTCAGACATATGACTTGGCCATATCGTAGATCCTTTTGTTAGATTAAGTGCAGCGTCTAGGTGCTGATTCACCTTTTTCTTTTTTAATTCTTTCAGCTTCCTCTTGGGCTTCTTTAATTGATGAAAAAGCTTTATCCTCAAAAATTATAAATGGTTTAGCTCTATCTGCGTTTAATTGAGCAACACACCATTCTTTGCCAGGTTTAGTACACATAACCATATATGCCCCTGGTATAGGTCCATATTTACGATTATTTAATGTAAAAAGACTCTTGGCTAATTCATTAAGCTTATCTTCATCTAAATTTCCCAAGGCATTTTTTTCAAGATCATTTGGTGGATTTTTATTATCAGAACCTAAAATACTTTTTCCACCTGTTCCTTCTGGTCTAGTAAATTGATTGCTCATTATGGTAATGGTCCATCTTTTAAAAAACCTCTAATTGCATTTTCTAAAATTTTAGAGACATTATTATTGTAATTATTGTAAGACAAACTTCCGCAAAAAGAAAGAGATCCAGGAGCAAACAAAGCTCCATCATTAGGAGTTTTATAATAAATCATATCTGCTCTGACCATGGGGTTTTCGGTACCACCACCGTAATATCCTCTAACAGTGAAATGAATCTCTTCATTTACTTGCATCATTAAATTTGTATGATTTTCTGATCTTGCTAATAAATATGCATTATGAGGTGTTCCAAATTCTAAGTCATATCTATCAAGTTCTAGACCAGCTGCACCTCCACCTACTAATCCAAAATCTCCTATTACTTCATCTTTTCCAACACCATCAAAAATCCAAGAACACTCAGGTCGTTCACTATCAGGAGACCTTTTATAATACGAGCTGACATCAAAACCATATGCTGTAAAAGTTAATCCACATACTTTTGATGGTATTCTTCCTCTAGCTCTCCACATACCTCCATATTTTCCATCAAAAGCATTATTGTATTCCCCTGGGTTTGCAGTCCATGCTCTAGTACCCGCTTCCCCTTTTCTAACTTCAATAATATTTGGATTATCAGGATGGTACTCGCTAATCCAATAAAAACCATCTGAACCTAAGTATATCCATCTTCCACCATTAAGCTGATATTGTTCATAGGCTGCCAACATTTTTTCAGAACTATATTCAGGATGTGATCCTGTTAAAACACATTTGTATCGATTTAATAATTCTACACCTTCTAAATGTAAGTCTTCGTCTGTAACAACATCAAAATCTAAATTTTTTTCTTCTAACCAATCAGTCAAGTGTAAATCTGCATTAAGTTGCCACAAAGATGGTGATAGCCAGTGTCTATATTTTGGTCTCATATTTAAAATAGGTCTCAGTCTAGATGAAATTGCAACACCACTACCGTCTGAATGCAGAGAATAAGTTGATAAACCATATTCTCTGTGTTCATTTAAATACAAATCTGAAGCTGACATAACTGGTACTTTTCCAGCTAATAATTGAGCTACTACTGAATTGGTACCAAGGTTGTCATTCGAATAAGCTATGTAACTATTTGTTGGCAAAACAAATAGAAGGTCTGAATTATTTTTTCCTTTAGGAGGTTTGATTACAAATGGAATAAAATCCTCTGTTTCAGCTGAGTCTTCACCATTTATCCTCAATCTTGCTGCATAAACTCCACTTCTAATTTTATCGGGCACTTTATAAACAAAATCCATATCCCATCTTGCATCATCAATATCATCATCATGAAAATGAATAGCGCCGTACTCTTCTGGTTTATGATGAAATACCATCTCATCAGCTGTCCAATTATAACCGGTCATAGCTCTACATGGTAAATTTATAATAAAACCATTTAGATGGTTGGATGTCATATCAACAATTAATGTTGATGCCATATTTTTAGTGATGTTAGCATGAAAATCCCAAGCTCCTATAACTTCAGATCTTAAGTCAGAAGTACAACCGCTAAAACCTCTGGCTAGTGACTCGATTTCTGATTTTGACAAGGCTGTTTTACTAAGTCTTGGTCTATCTATCTTGCCGTTATAAGTTAAAGTTTGTTCTGGTAATTCAATAGGACTAAGTGCTTCTTTATAATGTCCACCAAAAATATGTCTTCCCGATCTATCATTTAATGTACTTGCAGCCATTAAGAAAGGAGCATCATTGGCTCTTGGTTTTAAATTGCTAATAGACTCAACATAAGCTGTTGTTTCGTCAGCTGGATGAAGAAGTGACATACCAAGTCCACCATTAGTAGGTGTAACACAAGGCTCTTGATATAGTTTTAATTTTCCTGTTTCAGCATCATAAGTAGCTGCTACTAAGTACCAAACTTTTCTCATTAATTTCTTTTCACTCGAAACTGAAGTTGTTTGCCCTCCTCCATCACCTATCATTACTGATAAACAGCTATTTTCATCTATAAACAAACCATAACCACTTTGAGTTTTATCATTCCATTTTGTTAAAATTCCCTGCTTGCCTTTGTCTGGTGTTGTAGGGAAAATATAAGCCTGAAGAGTAAAACTTGTTGTATTCAATCTTTTGTCTTGAGGTATAACAATATAAGAGCCTCCATGAATTTTTTGATTTTTTCCTTGATAATTTCTATTACATTCAGCACCTATCTCTTCTTCTTTGTATCCAGGACCTTCAGGATTTGTATCTCCATGAATTAATCTTACAATTTGGACCTCATAATTTTCATTTTTTTCAGAGTTAACATAAAATTTAATCTCTTCTCCTGGAAAAGATGTGTACTTATCGCTATATCCAGTAATTCTTAACATTATATAACCTTTTTAATCTTAGTCATTGTCCGTGTCTCTCTAAAAGATCTAAAATTCTTTTTAAAAAAATTGCATGTTCGACAGCTTCTTCAGAAGAAAAAGACTCTTCTAAAATTTCAACTGGATCCCCTCTTACTCCAGTAACTATTCCAATTCTATAATCTTCAAAATCTTTTTTACATACTGTTACATATTTTTTAATTGCCATTGGTTGTCTTCTAAGTTTATCTAAAACAATTTGAAGCTCTTTACTATGTTCAACCATTGGCTGACCTTTGTGAGGTTGTGGGGCTCTACCAACTGGAGTTGCTCTATGCTCTTCTATTAATTTATTTCTCATTTTTTCATCTCGTAATAATGGTAAAACATATTTTTCAGTAATAAAGTCATCAGTGCTTGTATGACCAAGATTAAGTTGAACTCCTGTTTTATCTTTTTCCATATCGCCTCCCAGTAAATAAATTACTTATTAGTCCTTTCTTGGATTATTTTCAGAGCTTCTATTAAATAAACCCTAAATAACTCGTGATTTTCACTCATTGGAAAATGTCCTATATCAGGCATTTCAATATAAACTCCACCTTTAATTTGTCTTGCTGTATTTTCGGTAGCTTCGGGTGGTGTTAAATAATCATAAGTTCCTGTCATCATTATTACTGGACATTTATGACCATCAATATTCTTCAATTCATTTCTTAAGTCATGATCAACAGAATAAAAATATAAATCCCCTTTAAATGCCTCAGAGCCCTGAGTGTAATAATGCCATGTTAACCATCTGTCTTTTTCAGGTGATTGAGGTGCCATTAAATCCCATGTACCACTTCCACAAACTTGGGCTGCATTTGCATGTGGATGTCTCCACCAATCTAAATAAAAACCTGGAGCATGATCTGCTGCCTCCACTGGAATAACAGCTCTAAATTTATTAGGATGACGAAGAGCTAATTGCAATGCTACATTTCCTCCAAAAGAAGACCCCATGAAAATAGGATTTTTTAAGTCCAAAGCTTCACATAATTTAATTATAAAATTACAATAATGTTCTGCAGTTAGTTTATATTCTTCTTTCCAAAATTCTTTATTATGTGGTGGGTCTGATTTACCATGTCTGGGTAAGTCATACGCAATTACATTGTAATTTTTTATAATTTCCTCATCTTCAAGAAGTCCTCTCCATTGATGATTATGACAACCTGCAGTATGTTGGCAAACTAATGGTATCCCTTTTCCATTTTGAAGATAAAAAACTTTGTATTCACAATCATCTACTTCAATAGTAACATAACGCCCTACTACACTATGATGCTTTACCATTTTTTAACTCCTACTAATTCAACAATATTCATCTTAAACTGGAACTCCTGATTTTCTTAATAATTCAAATTGAACAGTAAAATTTCTTAAATTTTTCATTAAGATTAAATGATTACCTTCTATTTTTAAATCTTTTCTAAAACTTGCTGACCATATACCGTGATACATAGGTTTAGGGATGGGCTGACTAAATTCTTTCCAAGTATTTGCAGAGGCTCTTAAAGCAAAATCATATGGGTCTAATGGACCTGGATTAGTATTAATATTTTTTACTTTTCCATCATGCATTTCAATAATGACTTTTGCTTTTTCCATATCAAACATAAATGAGCATGAATAATATTTTGCCATAGCCGCAATAGTTTCATCACTATTTGTAAGATCTTCGTACTTTTTTGCCCAATTATTTAAATCACTACTCATATATCTTTAACTCTTTATTTAGAACTTTTAGGGCCTTTAGTTG
Source organism: Pelagibacterales bacterium SAG-MED46 (assembly GCA_014653455.1). Classification (GTDB taxonomy): domain Bacteria; phylum Pseudomonadota; class Alphaproteobacteria; order Pelagibacterales; family Pelagibacteraceae; genus Pelagibacter. Next base: position 25,442 of record JACWEN010000005.1, read on the forward strand.
GATCATTATCAAAATTCATATGATAATCTTTTTTTGGATTTTCATAATCGCCTAAAATATTTCTAATATTACTTATTTCACCCGGTGCCATTCCAATTTCTTTAAGTAAACTATCTAAGAAAGGTTGATGTGCCCTGTAACGCAGTGCTGAACTAACTACATTATCTGCTAAATTACCACTTCTTGCAGATCCACCTGTACCATCAGATGCGTCTCCACTAGCTCCAGTGCTGCTGGATGTCCCACTAAAGCCTGGTAAACCATTAACATCAACAATTTTAATATCACCAATGTTAGCCATTGGTTTGACACTTTCTCTAATGATTGACTCAATCTTATCAGCAAGTTTTAAACGTAATGCACTTCTTCTACTTGCATCACTTCTAAGATTTTCAGCAGAGTTTAATGCTTCTTTACCTGCAGCATCTATCTCATATCTTAATTTTGCTGCCATAGTAGCATGTCTATCTTGCTCGGCTTTAGATGCAGCTGTTATTACATCTACTTTTTTAATTCCTTGTGCTTTTTCGACATATCTAGCAGAATTTGCTTTTTCTTCTGCTTCTATAGCTCTAGCTCTAGAATTTTCCTCTTCCGCTTTTGATTTTAAAACCTGTTTAGACTTATTAATCACTTCAAGATTTTTTTGATGCTCTTCAATACTCAACCTTTTAGCTTTTTCTATATCAAGAAGTCTTACTACTCTTTCAGACTCTATTCTATGTGAGTCTATATTTTTTTGTTGTTCAATCTTAGCGTTTTTAACTTGTTGTTCTGAAACAATTTGAGCTTCTTCAGCCTCCTTTTGTCTTTCAGATTGTTCTTTTATAATGGCTGCTTTTTCTTGAGCTCGTTTGATGTCAACTTGTCTTTGTTTTTCAAGTCTTGCATACTCACTTTCTTTATCAAGATTTAAAATTTTAACTTCTGTTTCTAAATCTTTTTGTCTTATTTCAAACGCTGAATTTTTCTCTAATTCATTTTGCTCTTTTCTTCTTTTTTCAATTTCTTCAATAAGTCTTGTTTCTGTTAATTTTCTTTCAACCTCAATTACTTGATTTTGTGAAATTTTTGCAACTTCAATTTGTTCTTGACTTCTTATTTCAGCTTCTTCTGCTTCTCTTTCTTTTTCAGCTTTTTCTTTTATTGTCTCTGTTTTTTCTTTAGCTCTTTGAATGGCTATTTCTCTTTCTTGTTGATATTTAGAAAACTCCTCATTTTTCTTAATTTCTAACTCTTTTTGAACGGTCTCTAAATTTTTATTTTCAATTGAAATTTTTGTATCTTGAGTAATATCATTTCTCTTTTTCTTTCTCTCTTCGATTTGCTCGGTCAATTGAGTTAAACCTTGAGAGTCAAAAGTATTAGCAGGATTAAACATTTCAATCGGTGCTTGATCAAGAGAGATAATAGAAACTGTTTCAAGTGCTAATCCAGTATGCCCTATTGATTCATTTGCAATGTTTGCAACTTGTTTAACAAATTGACCTCGATTTTCTTGTATTTCATCTAGGGTCATTTTTGCTGCAACTTCACCAAGAGCGTCTGCAAAACGACCAGCAACAACCTCTTTTAAATGTTCCGGATCAAGAGTTCTGTTACCTAAAGTTTGTGCTGCAGTTGATACTGCTTTAGCCTCTGGTGGAACTTTTGTAAAAAATTCTGTAACAAGTTCTGCTCTCATTCTATCTTTTGTAATTAGCGATTTATCACCTGCTCTCTTTATATTTAAACTAAGGGTACGCATTCCTACTTGCGTAATATTATGAATTATAGGTAAGACAAACGCCCCGCCAGATATAACTACTTTTTCCCCTAACATACCTGTACGTACAAACGAAACTTCTTTTGATGATCGTCTGTATAACCAATGTAATAAGTAAACTATAATCGCAATTGCAAGTGCGACTAAAATTATACCTGCTATTATGTCTGCTCCTTTAGTCATATATTATTCCCCCTTAATTCTGATTACCTTTCTTTGTATCTTCTAAAGCTGCGCTATAAATTATCATTCCAAAAATGATTTTATTTAATACATCAGCTAAATTATAAATTATGTTTAAACTGTTGATGTTTGCTCCACCCGCAAGGTGCTCTATGAAGTATCCAATGTGATATATTGAAAAACCTATGGTAATTATCAGTCTATTTGCAAAAAATGCCATTTGAACTCGTTCATTATTACAAGATGCATTGGCTCGTCCAGCGTCTCCCATATAAAGTTCCCCAATGATATAAAGCCATCCAACAATGCCTACTAAGAATCCAAGAGTTACACTCATGTAGCCATAAGCCCCTAAAAGTTGCGCGATAACCCAGACTAATGTCCCAACTAGCAATCTCCAGAACATTCCACGCTTAATATCGGTAACTGACTTAAGCATTACATAAAAAGTGAGAATGGTAAGTGGAAATGTTAGCAACCAATCAATATATCTTAGCGCAGTTGGTGCTTGACCATTCAAAACCCACAAATTTTTTGCATAGAAGTAATGAATCGATGACATTAAGGCTATAACACCGACAAGATTCATAACTGTTCCCCATTTTGGAGCCAGTCGTCCTCTTTCAAGAAAGAAAAATATTGCTGCACCTATCATTGCAACGGATATTAACCAAAAAGATCCGCCTACTACGTCTTGTGGAAGTAATAATTTGTTCATTAGCTATAATTTTACCCTCTCAGCCTACATTTAAAGATAAAATGAAGTGCAAAGCAAATTAAAAGTGTTTATATTTTAAATATATAATTTTTATATGTAGATTAGAAAATTTAAATTATTAATGTAAAAATTTAAAAAAAATTTTTTAAATTCAATCAGTAGTAGAATTTTACTAAAAATTTTTTTGTTAAACCTTATTAATTCGATCATAACTTAATTATAGAATATATTGCTTACTTATGCTTTCGAAGGTCATAACTATTTCTCAGCAAAAAGGAGGTACTGGAAAAACTACCCTTGCTGTTCATCTAGCTATGGCTTTTATAAAATATCATGATTTAAAAGTTGCAATCATTGATACTGATCCACAAGGAAGTTTAGGTAAATGGTTCATGATACGAACAGAAAAAAAAGTTTCTAATGAAAACCTAACTTTTAAAACTGCAAGTTTATGGGGAGCACAATATGAGTCAAAAACATTAAAAAATGATCATGATATCGTTATCATTGATACTCCACCAAAAATTGAGTCAGATGCGAGACCCTCTATAGAGGCTGCAGATTTAGTTTTAATACCTATGGCTGCTTCACATGTTGATTTTTGGGCAACAGGAGCAATAGTTGAAATAGCCAAAAAAGCAAATAAGAAAATTTTGGCTCAAATTAATAGATCTAGTCAAAGATCAAAACTTATTGAAAAAACAAAAGACTTCATAAAAAGTTTAGATCTTAAATCAACTGAGACAATTATAGGAAATAGACAAATTTATACATCTTCAATGGGCGAAGGTAAAACTGCAGTAGAAAAACAAAGAAAAGGTAATGCTGTAGATGAGATTAAAAAACTTTCAGATCAAATTTTAAATCAATTAAATTAATATGTCTCTACTTCTAAATACTACTAAAATAGTTAACGAGTGGACCGATTATAATAATCATATGAATTTATCATTTTATATATTGGTCTTTGATAAAGCAGCAGAAAAAATTTTATCAAAATTTAATATGGGTGAAGAAGCGGCAATAAAAACAAAAAGAAGCACAATGGTTGTAGAGACACACACTACATATAATAACGAAGTCAAAGAAGATGATAATGTAGATGTTTATCTTTCATATTGTGACCATGATAAAAAAAGATTGCACTATAAATTGGAAATGTATGAAAAAAGCAAAAATGTTCTATCTGCAACAACTGAAGTTTTAGCTTTATATATTAATCTAGAATTGAGAAAAGTAGCAGAATTTGAAGAAGAAAAAATACTGATAATGAACAATTTTATTGATGAAAATAAATCAAAATTTAAATTTGATAACTTACAATTTTTAAATAAACTTAAGAAATAACCTTAATTAAATGAATACAGAAATAAAATTATTATCAGGTGCCCTTGGTGCAGAAATTAAAGGAGTTGATTTAACTGATGTTTCAGATGAAAATTTCAAAAAAATTAATGATTTACTATTAGAACATAAAGTAATTTTTTTTAGAGACCAACCAATTACTAAAGATCAACAAATAGCTCTTGCAGAAAAATTTGGTCCACTTGAAACACATGCCTATGTTAAAGGCTTAGAAGATTATCCAGAGATTGTAAGAATTGTAAAAGGTAAAGAAGAAAAAAACCAATGGGGTGAAAATTGGCATAGCGATGTTAGTTATAATGCTAAACCAACTAAAGCTGTAATATTAAAATCATTAAAAATTCCACCTGTAGGTGGAGATACTTGTTTTTCTAATATGGAATTAGCTTGGGAAACATTAGATCCTACCATTCAAGAGAAAATTAAAAATAAAAAAGCTATTCATAGCTCGCTTGGAGCAGAATTTTTTATTGATAACTACAAGTATATGGAAGGTAATGAAAAAAGAAATTATGACTCTTACTCTAACGAACACCCAATTGTTAGAACTCATCCAGAAACAGGTAAAAAAATTCTTTATGTTAATTGGACATATACAAAACAAATCATTGGTATGGATAAAGAAGAAAGTGATCAAGTATTAAAAGAAATATTTGAACATCAAGCAAGATTAGATCTAACATGTAGATTTAGCTGGACTGAAGATACTGTTGCTATCTGGGATAATAGAAGTGTTATTCATTACGCAATAGCAGATTTTTTTCCTGGAAGAGGTTTAGGTTACGAGAGAATAATGGATCGTATTGCAATTGAAGGTGACCACCCTCAATAATCTTAATGCAGGTTGTAGATAAAATAATATCAAATTTTGTAAATAATAAATCTCTTTACATTGGTGAAAAAGTTACCATGTCGGAACATATGATACAAACTGCAATGCTAGCAGAGAAAGCAAAATGTAGCGATGATTTAATTTGTTCTAGTTTATTGCACGATTATGGTCATTTTATTTTAGAAAAACCAGATGAGTTGGTTAAACTTAATGTAGACGGGCAACATGAAAATATAGGGTATGAATATTTAAAAAGTTTTTTTAAAAAAGAGATATTAGAACCAATAAAATATCATGTTCTAGCAAAACGATATTTAGCAAAAGATAAAAGGTATTTTGATCTGTTATCAGAAGCTTCTAAAACAAGCTTAAAGCTTCAAGGTGGAGCATTAAATCAGGAAGAGTGTACTAAATTTGAAACACAGGAATATTTTAAAGCTTCTATACTTCTTAGAAAATTTGATGAAGCAGCAAAAAGAACCAACCTTGAAATGAAATCTATTCATGACTATCAAAAGTTGCTAACGTCTAAACTTATATGAAATTTGATTATCTAATAATTGGTGCTGGTTCAGCCGGATGTGTGCTTGCAAATCGATTATCTAAAAATAGTCAAAATGACGTAGCTATTTTTGAGGCCGGAAAAGCTAGTGATATTTGGAAAGTAAACATGCCTCTTGCAATTCTTTATACAATGCATGATCCAAAATATAATTATAAATATTATTCTGAACCAGAGCCTCATTTAAATAATAGAAACCTTTTTTGCCCAAGAGGAAAAATGATTGGGGGTTGCTCAGCACATAATGGAATGGTTTATGTCAGAGGAAATCCTAATGATTATCAAAGATGGGCTTCATTTGGATTAAAAGATTGGTCATATGAAAAAGTTTTACCCTTTTTTAAGAAGATAGAAACTTGGTCTGAAGGTGAAAACGAATATCGTGGTGGAAATGGAATTCTCCCAGTTAATCAATCTAAAAATAAAAATCCATTATTTAAAGCATTTGTCGATTCAGCTGGAGAGGCTGGATATAAAATTAATAATGACATGAACGGTAAAGATCAAGAAGGTTTTGGGATGTATGATGTAACTATTCATAAAGGAGAAAGAGCAAGTGTTTCTAAATATTATTTAAATCCTGCTAAAAAAAGAAAAAATTTAAAAGTTTTTACAGATGCATTTGTAGAAAGAATTATCTTTGATGGAAAAAAAGCAATTGGCATAGAAGTTAAAATTAAAAATAAAGTTGAAAAAATTTATGCAAATAAAGAAGTTATCTTAAGTGGTGGTGCAATTAATTCTCCACAATTACTAATGCTTTCAGGGATTGGTCCAAGCGAACATTTAAAAGAAAAAGGAATTGGTGTAGTCCATAATCTTGATGGTGTTGGCAAAAACTTACAGGATCACTTAGAAACTTATGTACAACAGGAGTGCAAAACATCGGATACTTTATATTCATATGTTAATAAATTAAATATGGTAAGAATTGGTATTCAGTGGTTTTTATCAAGAACTGGTCCATGCTCTACTTCGTTTTTAGAAGCAGGAGGGTTTTGCAAATCTTCAACCGAAAGAGATTATCCAAATATTCAATTTCATTTCTTTCCAGCATTTGTAATTGATCATGGCTTGGTAGATCCCGATCGACATGGATACCAACTGCACGCAAGTCCAAATCATCCAAAAAGTAGAGGTAACATTACTTTAAAAAGTTCAAATCCATATGATTATCCAAAAATAAGATTTAATTATTTAGAACATGAAGATGATCTTAAGCAAACAATTGAATGTATTCACGTTGCAAGAAAGATTCTTGGACAAAATTCTTTAAAACCTTTTGCTGGAAGGGAAATCGGACCTGGAGAAAATGTGCATACTAATGAGTTGTTTGAAGAGTACATAAGATCAAAAGCTGAAACAGCTTATCATCCGTCATGCACTCTTAAAATGGGGGTAGATAATATGGCAGTAGTTGATGAAAAATTAAAAGTACATGGTATAGAAAACTTAAGAGTAGTTGATGCCTCGGTAATGCCTGAAATTACAAGTGGAAATCTAAACGCCCCAACATTAATGATAGCTGAAAGAGCTTCTGATTTTATTATGAATTCATGACTCAAACACAAAATAATACCAAGGGTATTCTGTTTATTCTCCTTGGAATGGCTACTTTCTCTGTTCAAGATGCTTTAATCAAATTTATCTATCAAGATACAGCATTATATGAGTTATATTTTGGAAGAACACTTGTGGCATTTATTCTGTTGGTTGCTTATTTAAAGTTTTCTAAGAAAGAAATAAATTTAAAAACTCACTACCCTTTTTTAACAGTTGTAAGGGTTATATGTTTCTTTTTTGGATTTAGTTTTTTTTATATTTCATTAACCTATATGTCTCTTGCTATGGCTAATGCGCTTTTTTTTTCAAGTCCATTTTTTGTTTCAATTTTAGCTACTATTTTTTTAAAAGAAAGGGTTGGCATAAGAAGATGGATGGCAATTTTTATCGGATTTTTAGGAGTATATATTGTTTTAAATCCAGATTTTAGTAATTTTGATTATATGAAATTAGCTCCTGTAGCTTGTGCTTTATGTTACGCAATATCAATGACTATTACTAAAATTACTTCAGATAAAGATAATGTATATACTCAAATGATACATTTATATTTTGGTGCACTTTTAATAAGTATCTTATTTTATATTTTCACGGGTGAAGGACAAATTTCCAATTTTAGTGACCCTACTTTTCAATTTATTTTTAGAGAATGGTTTACAAATCCCTCTTACGCTTGGCCGTTTATTATAGTGATGGGATTCATTGGTGTTTTTGCATTCTTTTTTGTTTTTAACGCATACAGTATTGCATCCCCTTCTGTTGTTTCACTTTACGAATATTCATTAATAATTTGGTCAATTTTAACAGGTTATATTTTATTTAATGACATTCCAACATCAAGAACGTTTATAGGTGTATCAATAATAATTGGTGCAGGGGTATATATTTATTTTAGGGAAAAAGTAAAAGATCAAATGATTGTTACAGATACTCCAAATAGATAATGAAAAATTATATTCCAACTATTAATATCTCATCTTTACTTAAATCAAATTTTAATTCTTTGTTAGCAAAAAATACAATAAAAAAAATAGAAAAGGCTTGTATTGATGTTGGTTTTTTTCAAATTATTGATCATGGTATTGATATTAAAGAAATAAACAATATCTGTAAAATTGGTAATAATTTTTTTAACTCTTCAGAGGAAAATAAAAATAAATTAGCTCCAAAAAAATGGAATAAAAAAAATAAAAATAAATATAGGGGTTATTTTCCAAATACTGTTAATGGTAAAGAAGGTTTAGATTTGGGTGATCTTAAAATAACACCCTACAATTTAAAAAAATACAGATCTCCATATATAGAATCTCTAAATTTAAAAAAAACTTTTAAAAAATCCTCTATTCAAAGTTTATCAAATTATTTTGATAAAATTTTTTTTTTAAGTGAAATATTATTTAAAGGTATAATTAAACTTTATAAAAAAGATGAAAATATTAGCAATCAAGCATTCTCTAGATATAAAACTCTAAGCACATTGAGATTTAACTACTATCGTAATCAAGCTAAACCAGTTGAAATTTCAAAACAAGATGGTGTAGCTCTTGGATGTGAAACACATGTTGATAGTGGAGTATTTACTGTTCTTTACCAAGATAAAAAAGGTGGACTACAAGTTCAAAATAGAAAAAGTAAAACATGGTATGATGTTCCATTTAATAAAAATGCTCTGATAGTAAATACTGGATTGGCTTTAGAGTATTTAAGTAATGGTAAATTTAAAGCTACTAATCATAGAGTAATTTGGAATAAAACCAGAAGAATGTCTATTCCTTTCTTCTTTGAACCTTCTTATGATTTTAGGATGCACCCATCTTTTTTAAATGGTTTAAAGAGCTATAAAAAAGGGATATTTTTTCAAAATTTTTTAAAGAATTCATTGAAGAAATTTATAGAATATCAACGTTAAGATTAATAATTATGCTATTAAGTCGATACATCATTCATAGTTATATCCTATACAAAATTAGAATTTTACTACTATATTGAGTTTAAAAAATATCAAGATAATTTTATGAGCAAAAATAAAGATATAACAATAGATGAAGTTTTTAAAATTGCTGTTTCAAATCATGCACAAAATAAATTGAAAGAAGCTCAAATTCTTTATAATAAAATTCTAGAAGTAAATCCCAATCATTCACAAGTCCTTAACAATCTTGGAACTATATTTTATAATTTAGAAGAAAATCAAAAAGCAAAAAATTATTATGAGAAAGCAATTAAAATTAATCCTAAATATAGTAATGCGTATCTAAATCTTGGAGTTTTGTTTGAAAAATTGAAAGATGATCTAAAGGCAAAAGACTGTTATGAGAAATTAATTGAAAATGATCCCAATCATGCTCAAGCTCAAAACAATCTTGGTGTACTGCTTGAAAAATTGAAAGAACCTCAAAAAGCTAAAGATTGTTATGAAAAAGCAATACAGCTCAATCCTAATTATGCAATTGCTCTAACTAATCTTGGTATTATTGTTTCTAAAATGCAAGAATACCAAAAAGGAATACATTTTTTTGAAAGATCAGCAAAAATTGATGCAAACAATATAATTAATCATAATAATCTTGGATTAATTTATAAAAAATTAGGAAATTTTTCAAAAGCTCTTATCCATTTTGACAAATCAATAAAAATTGATCCTAACAATCAAGATCTAATAAACAACCTTACAGATATATTTAGTTATATTAACATTGACAACATAATCGATAAAAATATTTCTTATTTAAAAGAATTATTTTTAATTTTATTTAAGAATAAAAATATTTACCACAAGCTTATTGCTAATAATGTAATCACATTTTTATTTAAAATCTCAAATTACAATCAAACAAATAATATCTTGGAATTAAAGTCTTCATTATTAAAAAATGAAATTATTCAAAAACTAATTAATGAGGAATTGTTACACTTGATGCTACAAAAGTCTTTATTTAAGAACAAGGTTTTAGAAACACTATTTACTAAATTAAGATCTGAAATACTCTCTACTCTTAATTATTCTAAAAAAGATTTTTTAAAACAATATTTAGATTTTATAATTTCTTTAGCTGAACAATGCTGGTTAAATGAATATGTTTATTCACAAACTGAAAAGGAAACACAAGATTTAATAAAGTTAAAAGATAAAATAGAAAATGAAAATGAAAATGAAATTAATGAATTAGAAGTAGCAATTCTTGGTTGTTATATGCCACTTAATAAATCTAAAATAATTACGAACAAATTATTAAACTATAAATCTGAGAATATTTTATTTAATGATTTAGTTACTATTCAAATTAAAGAGCCTTTAAAAGAATTAGAACTAAAAAAATCAATTAAATCTATTGATAAAATTATTGACCCCATATCCAAAAAAGTACAAGCACAATATGAAGAACATCCTTACCCGAGGTGGAGATTTACAAACAAAATATTAGTTCAAAATTTTACAACATGGTTAGATGCTGAAATAGAACCAAATACAGTTATTCATAATAATAATTTTATTAACCCCAATGTTCTTATTGCTGGGTGTGGAACTGGATATCATACTTTATCTGCTGCAAAACATGAAAATGCAAATATACTTGCAGTAGATTTAAGTTTAACTAGTCTAGCTTATTCTAAGAGAAAAACTGAAGAATTAGGTTTTAATAATATTGAATATTTACATGCTGATATTTTGCATTTAAAAAAATTGAATAGAAAATTTGATATTATAGAAAGTGCTGGCACCCTTCATCATATGAAAGATCCTTTAGCAGGACTGAAAATACTGTCAGATATGCTTGAGCCACACGGTTTTATGAAAATCGGTTTATACAGTGAGCTTGCTAGGAAAAGTATTGTTAAGGCAAGGGAATTTATAAAAAAAAATAATTTTAATAATACAACTGAAGATATTAAAAGTTGCAGACAATTATTAATTAATAAAAAAGAAGATCACTTATTACAAGAACTTGTTGAAAGTATAGATTTTTATTCTACATCAAGTGTAAGGGATTTGTTGTTTCATGTTCAAGAGCATCGTTTTACAATCCCACAAATTTCAAAAATATTAAAAGATTTTGATTTAGAATTTTTAGGTTTTCATTTTCCAAATCCACTAATTAAACAAAAATTTTCTAAATTATTTCCAGATGATGTAGATAATAAGTTGCTAGATAATTGGCATAAATTTGAAGAAAAAAATCCTAATACTTTTAATAATATGTACCAATTTTGGGTTAGAAAGTACCACAAGTAATGGATAAGAATAAAAATTTAACGTTAAAAGAAAATTTTGATCTTGCTATTCAGTATCATAAAAATAATAATTTTAATGACGCACAAAACTATTATCAAAAAGTTTTAAAAATTGATCCTAATTACATAAATGCTCATAATAATCTTGGTATAATATTTAAAAGATTGGGTGATCATGAAAAAGCAATAGATTGTTTTGAAAAGGCTATTAAAATCAATCCTAACTTTGCTGCAGCTTATAGTAATCTTGGTAACATTTTTGTAGTATTAGAAGAAAACCAAAAAGCAATAAGTTATTTTGAAAAATCCATTGAAATTAATCCTAATCATAGAGATGGTCTTTATAATCTAGGAAACTTATTTCTAAATACAACTGAATACAAAAAAGCAATAGATTGTTTTGAAAAAGCTATAGAAATTGATACTAATCATGCGGGTTTACAAAACAATCTTGGAGTATCATTTTTAAAATTAGATGAATACACAAAAGCATTAAAATGTTTTCAAAAAGCAATCAGTATTAATCCTAATAATCATGATACTTATAATAATCTTGCTATTTCATTTGGAAATTTAGGCGAACATCAAAAAGCAATAGATTCTTTTAAAAAAGCTAAACTTATTAATCCCAATTTAGATTATGAAATTAGTATAGCTGAATCATACCTTAAAAATAAAGATGCAAAAAATGCATTATCTTTTTTAGAAACCTATCTTAAAAAATATCCACAGGATACAAGGGCTAATGCATATAAAACTATTGCTTTAAGAGGATTAAAAAAATTTGATCAAATAGAAGAGTTAATTAGTTTTGCTAATTTAGTAAAAACAATAGATCTCCAGATTTTAACTAGTGATAATATATTAGAATTCAATAAAGAGTTAAGAAGTTTACTGGTTAATGATCCTCGACGTCATCCTGAAAATAATCATAGAGGTTGGGCGATTAGAGGTGGAACCGTAATTAGAAATTTACTTAATACAACTAACCCTTCAATCTTAAAATTTGAGTTTTTTTTAAAAAAAGCCATAGATTATTATATCGATAATTTACCTAATAATGATGAACACCCATTCTTGATGATTAAAAAAAAAGACTATCATATTAATAATTCTTGGGTAAATTTTTTAGAGCCAGGAAATTTTCAAGCAAATCATATTCATGATAAAGGATGGATAAGTGGTGTTTATTATCTAGACGAACCAGAAATAGAGCTTGATGAAAAACACGCAGGTTGGATAGAATTTAATCGAGCAGGCTATAATTTACCACACTTTGCTGGTGAGCAAGGGATTGAATTAATAAAACCTAAGTCTGGTATGTTTATTTTATTCCCTTCTTATACTTGGCACGGAACAATTCCATATAAACATAAATATAACAGAATAAGTATCTCATTTGACATTAACCCTAGTGGAGTTTAAATTTTGTTAAGTTTTTAAAATAAATTTTTTTTAAAGAAAATTTAAATACCACTCTCTTAATCAAATTTGTTAAACTAAAATAAAGTTTATAGATTTTTTTAACCTCTATATTTATGATACACAAAAAAGTAGATGAATAAAAATTTAACAATAGAACAAGCTTTTAAACTTGGTGTTAAAAATCATCAAGAAGGTAAAACTGGTATAGCTCAAGATCTTTACATTCGAATTCTAAAAATTAACCCTAATCATTCATCTGCAATTAATAATCTTGGAAGTATATATGCAAAATTAGGTGAATTTATCAAAGCAAAAAAGTGTTATGAAAAAGTAATTGAAATTAATCCTAATCAAGCTGATGCATATAATAACCTTGGGGTAACATTTAGAAATTTAAGAAAAAATCATAAAGCAAAAAAATGTTTTAAAAAAGCAATTGAAATTAATCCTAATTTTGCAGAGCCACATAATAATCTTGGAGTAATTCTACAAAAATTTGAGCCTAAACAAAAAGCAAAATCTAGTTTTGAGAAAGCAATTGAAATTAATCCTAATTATTCATCTGCCTATTGGAACTTATGTGGAACTGCTTTAAATATAGATGAGGCGTTATCAATACTTAAAAAATTATATAAAATCGACAGTAAACATACTAAGGCTAAAATTTTGATTAGTGCATTAGAAGGTTTTAAAGGAAACTTAAATTATTTTAACGAAATACTAACTTCTCCTGAATCAAACCATCCGTATACAAGATCAATTAAGTGGATTTTTTCATTACCCAAATTACCAGATATTTTTTTTAATAGATTTAAATTTTTTGATGCTGTTATTAAATTAGCTGACAATTCAAAACCTTTTTATGAATTTGGTGTTTGGAGCGCTGTTTCATTTCAATATTTGATTAATACTTTTAAAAAAGGTTTTGGTTTTGATACATTCACTGGACTTCCTGAAGATTGGTATGATGAACCAAAAGGTACATATTCTGCTTCTGGAAAAGTACCTAAAATTAAAGGAGGAGAATTTATTGTTGGAAAATTTGAAGACACTCTTCCTATTTTTTTTTCAAAAAAAAGACCTATAGCATCATTAATTAATTTTGATGCAGATTTATATTCTTCCACTTTGTGTGCTTTAAATTATTCTAACAAAGTAATAGATGAAAAAACGATTTTAATTTTTGATGAATTTATAATCAATGACAAGTGGGAACAAGATGAGTTTAAAGCTTTAAATGAATTTTGTAATAATTTAGGTTTTAGTTATGAGGTTTTGGCAATCTCATTTACTACAAAACAAGTTGCTGTAAAATTAAAGAAAAATTAAAATGTCATTCGAAAATAAAAATTTAACTATAGAAGAAACTTTCAATCTTGCTATTAAAAATCACCAAAAAAACAAAATTGATTTAGCCCAAGAACTTTACGGTCAAGTTTTAAAAATAAATCCTAATCATTTACAGGCACACTATAATCTTGGCTTAATATTTAGAAAATTAGGTGAATTTGAAAAAGCAAAAGATTGTTATGAAAATGCGATTAAAATTAACCCCAATTATTCAGATGCGCATAAAAATCTTGGAATAATACTTTATAATTTAGGTGAAAAACAAAAAGCAAAAGATTGTTATGAAAAAGTAATTGAAACTAATCCAAATGACATAGGTGCTTTAAACAATCTAGGTACAATATTTTTAGAGTTAGGTGAATATCAAAAAGCAAAAAATTGTTATGAAAAAGTAATTGAAATTGATTCTAATCATATAGATGCTCTAAATAATCTTGGAGTAATATTTAATAAATTAGGAGAATTTGAAAAAGCAAAAGATTGTTATGAAAATGCAATTAAAATTAATCCTAATTATATAAAAGCACATAATAATCTTGGAATAATATTTAATAAATTAGGTGAATTTGAAAAAGCTAAAGATTGTTATGAAAATGTGATTAAAATTGATCCTAATTATTTAAATGCTTATAATAATTTAGCGATAGCATATCAATTATCTAAAGAATATATAAAAGCATTAAAATGCCTTCAAAAAGCAATCAAGATTAATCCAAATAATATAAATTTGATAAATAATTTAACATCTTTATTAGGTACTATCGTCTTCGATATTAAAATAAAAGCAGATAAAGATAATTTAAAAAAAACATTTTTATTTTTATTTAGGAAAAATAATGTTGAACACAAGCTTATTGCTCCTACATTAAAATTATCATTATTTTCAACTAATGAACAAAATCAATTATTCAAGATTGTAAAATCAAAATCTTCATTATTGAAAAATAAGTTTATCCAAAATTTTTTGAAAGATGAGCTTTTAAATTTAATGCTTCAAAAATCATTAATATCACAAGAATATATTGAAGAACTGCTTACTAGGATTAGATATGAGATTCTCTTTACCTTGGGAAAATCTAATAGAAATAACTTAAAACAATATTTGGAATTTATTATTTCACTAGCTGAACAATGTTGGTTAAATGAATATGTTTATATTCAATCAAAAAAAGAAATTAAT
This sequence comes from Pelagibacterales bacterium SAG-MED46, assembly GCA_014653455.1. Classification (GTDB taxonomy): domain Bacteria; phylum Pseudomonadota; class Alphaproteobacteria; order Pelagibacterales; family Pelagibacteraceae; genus Pelagibacter. The sequence continues at coordinate 40,618 of JACWEN010000005.1, forward strand.
GAAATAAATAAACTTAAGAATAAAGTTGCAACTGATAAAAAAATTAATGAATTAGAAGTAGCAATTCTTGGTTGTTATGTGCCACTTAATAGATCTAAGATTATTATAAATAAATTGATAAATTATAAATCTAAAAATATTTTATTTAACGATTTAATTACTGTTCAAATAAAAGAGCCCTTAAAAGAACAAGATCTAGTTAAATCAATAAAATCTCTTTCTAAAATTAATGACCCCATTTCAAAAAAAGTACAGGCACAATACGAGGAGCATCCTTATCCAAGATGGAGATGCATACAAACATACTTGCCTTTTGATGTTTTTCAAAACATAAATGAAAATATAAAACCAAATAAAATAGATTATAATAATAAATTTAATATCCCAAACGTACTTGTTGCAGGGTGTGGAACTGGATATCATTCTATATCGACTACCTGTTATAAAAATGCAAATATTCTTGCAGTGGATTTAAGCCTTACAAGTCTCGCTTATGCTAAAAGAAAAACTGAAGAACTAGGTTTAAATAATATTGAATATTTACATGCAGATATATTACATTTAAAAAAATTAAATAGAAAATTTGATATTATCGAAAGTGCTGGTACCCTTCATCACATGAAAAACCCTTTGGCAGGACTTAGAGTATTGGTAGATATTTTAGAACCACACGGTTTTTTAAAAATTGGTTTGTACAGTGAGTTTGGAAGAAAAAATGTTGTTAAGGCAAGGGAATTTATAAAAAAAAATAATTTTAAAAATTCAAATGAAGATATTAAAATTTTTAGACAATTATTAATTGATCAAAAAGAAAATCAATTACTACAAGAATTAGTTGAAAGTATAGACTTTTATTCAACATCAAGTGTTAGGGATTTATTGTTTCATGTTCAAGAACATCGTTTTACAATTCCTCAAATTTCAAAAATATTAAAAGATTTTAATTTAGAATTTCTTGGTTTTATTACAAAAAATCCTGAAACAAAAATTAAATATTCAAAACTTTTTCCAGATGATAAGGAAAATATTTCTTTAAATAATTGGCACCAATTCGAAATAAATAACCGTGGTAGCTTCAGCAATATGTACCATTTTTGGGTTCGTAAACAATCTAAGTAATGTATAAAAATAAAAACTTATCAATAGATGAGGCTTTTAAAATTGCTGTTAAAAATCAACAAAAAAATAAAATTAAAGAAGCTCAAAATCTCTATAATAAAATTTTAGAAATAAATCCTAATCATTTACAGGCACATTATAATCTTGGCATAATATTTGAAAAGTTAGGAGAATTGATAAAAGCAAAAGATTGTTATGAAAATGCGATTAAAATTAACCCCAATTATTCAGATGCGCATAAAAATCTTGGTGTTGTATTTTACAATTTAGGAGAAAAACAAAAAACAAAAGATTGTTATGAAAAAGTAATTGAAACTAATCCAAATGACATAGGTGCTTTAAACGATCTAGGTGCAATATTTTTAGAGTTAGGTGAATATCAAAAAGCAAAAGATTGTTATGAAAAAGTAATTGAAATTGATTCTAATCATATAGATGCTCTAAATAATCTTGGAGTAATATTTATAGAGCTTGGTGAATATCAAAAAGCAAAAGATTGTTATGAAAATGCAATTAAAATTAATCCTAATTATATAAAAGCATATAATAATCTTGGTACAATATTTAAAGAATTAGACGAAAAGCAAAAAGCGAAAGATTGTTATGAAAAAGTAATTGAAATTGACCCTAATCACCTAAATGCACAAAATAACCTTGGACTTTTATTTTATGAAATTAAAGAATTTCAAAATGCAAAAAAATATTTTGAAAAAGCTATTCAAATTAATCCTGGGAGTGTACTTGCTTTAAATGGTTTATTAAAATCTTTATATGAAATGAACAACCAATCTATTTTATTTACTGAACTAGATTCTAGAGTCAAAGAAGGTAAGATAAATGCTGTGATTGGTTCAATTTGTTCACGTGTTGAAGTAAAATATGGAGTTAAAAAAGAAAATCCTTTTTGTAATGATCCACTTAATTATGTTTTAAAGTCAGATTTAACTGAAAAATATGACTTTAAAAATGTCATTGTTGAGTGTGTGAAAAATATTTTAAAAGATAGCTTTATTTCTAGTAGAACACAAGAGCTTCTAACTAATGGATATCAAACTGCTGGCAATTTATTTACAAATAAAAGTTTTGACACAAGTGAAATTCAAAAAATTATTCGTATAGAAATTGGGATAAAAGATATAATGAAACCTGAGTACGGTGATCCCCCAAGAATATTTAAAAATAATGAAATACCAGTTTTTTGGGCATGTGGAGTAACACCACAATCGGTTTTAGAAA
>JACWEN010000050.1 GCA_014653455.1 Pelagibacterales bacterium SAG-MED46
CATTATCACCAGTCAAAATTAATGAAATAAATCTTTGAAATGGAGGTAGCTTGTTTTGTCTTCTAATATCTAATTCTCTATCTAAGAAAATATCTGGGTTACTATTAGTAAGATCTGAAATCATTTTAGTATTTTTATTATATGTCTGAAAATAAACTGTTGCTGGTTTACCTGTTCTTCCAGCTCTTCCTGAAAGTTGATGATATAATTGTAAATTTTTTTCTGCACCTCTTAAATCGTGACCTTGTGTTGATAGGTCTATGTCTACAACCACAATACAATTTAAGCTTGGGAAATGAAAACCTTTAGAAATTAATTGTGTTCCAACCAAAATTTGAATTTCATTATTTATTATTTTTTCTAACTTTACACTCGAGTCTTTTTTATTCATTGTATCACTAGAAAAAATTTCAATTTTTTTTGAAGGAAAATTTTTTTTTACTTCTTCTGATATTCTTTCAACACCAGGACCACTGAAGATAAATTCACAATCTCCTTCTTTTACACAATCTCTCTTTAGTGAAGTTTTAAACCCACAATAATGACATAATAAATTATTCTTACTTTTATGATAAACTAAATTAATTGAACAGTTTGGACACGAAAAACTATTAAAACATTTGTTGCATAAAACATGTGGAGAAAATCCACGTCTATTCAAGAAAAATAATACTTGATCATTTTTATCAAGATGAAAGTTTACTTTCTCAATTATCTTTTTTGAAAGCCAAGATTGTTTTTCTAATTTAGTTTCATTTAAATTAATTATTTCATACTTTGGTAGAGATGCATTTTGATAACGTTGTCGTAATCTTGAAATAGTATATTTTCCTTTTTTAACATTTTCATATGTTTCAATTGATGGAACTGCTGTTACTAAATTGATAGGAATATTTTCAAATGAGGCTCTTGAAATAGCCATGTCTCTTGCATTGTATGTAACACCTTCGTCTTGTTTAAATGATTGATCGTGCTCTTCATCAACTATAATTAAGCCTAATTTTTTAAAAGGTAAAAATAATGATGATCTTGCACCAATAACAACTTTAATTTCTCCGTTTGCTAACCCGCTCCAAATTATCTCTTTCTTTTTTTTTGAAATACCTGAGTGCCAAACAGCTGGGGTAAAACCAAAAAATTCTAAAAATTTTTTTTCAAATTGCCCTGTTAAACCTATTTCAGGAAGTAGAATTAAGCCTTGTAAACCTTTGTTTATAATCTCTTTTAGCGCCTCGAAGTATACCATCGTTTTTCCTGACCCAGTAGTTCCCTGGAGAACATGAACTCGAAACTTTTGATTAGAAATATTCATCTTCTTTAAAGATTTCTTTTGTTCTTCTGAGAGTTTTATTGAATTATCTTTAATAGTAAAATCAAAATTTTTATATGTGTCTTTTGATAATTTTTCTATAGCATTACTACTTAACAGAACTAGCTTTAATGACATTCCTTTTGGAATAATATTATATTCAGAAAACCAATTAAGAAATTTTATAGTAGTTTTTTTTAACGGTGTAACATCTAATTTTTTTAAAACATTTTTTACTTTAAAATTTCTATTATTTTTTTTTTCAAATTCATCCCAAACAACTCCAGTAATTTTAGATTTACCAAAAGGGACAACCACATAATCACCTACTTTTAAATTAAGATTACTTTCATAGGTAAAAGGATGGTTAAATATATTTGGTAAAAGAATCGGAACTTTCATATTTTGATAATATGAAAATATATTAAGAGTGTATTGCTCTTTTATCTACTGATAAAGCTGCTTCTTTAACAGCTTCTGAAAAAGTTGGATGAGCATGACAGGTTCTTGCAATATCTTCTGAGCTTGCACCAAAT
>JACWEN010000051.1 GCA_014653455.1 Pelagibacterales bacterium SAG-MED46
ACAAAAAGATCAAAGAATTAGAAGATAAGAATTCTTGGAAAATAATTGAATTCTTTAAATCAAATTATATTGCAAGCAAAGGAGTAAATGCCTGGTTAGTGTTAGCTCAAATAACAAAATAAAAAATTATGGATATTAATTTAAGAAAATTTACAAAATTTGTTGATAAAACTTTCATTGAAGGTGGCAAAAAAGCTAAGGAACCAGTTTTGTTAGTTTCAGTTGCTGCTGTATTTAAAAATCCTTGGCATGGACAAGGTTTTGTTGAAGATTTAAGACCTATAATTTTAGATTTAGCACCTAAGCTCGGTGATTTATTGGTGCCGGAACTAATTAAAGAAATTGGATCTCCAGAAAAAATATTAGCTTATGGTAAAGCAGGAGTGGTTGGTTTAAATGGTGAAATAGAACATGCTTCAGCTTTTATACATACATTAAGATTTGGTAATAAATTTAGAGATGCTGTTGGTGGAACTTCTTATTTAAGTTTTACAAATACTAGGGGGCCAGCTGGATCTAAAATTTCAATTCCAATGATGCACAAAACAGACTCGGGATTGCGTCCGTATTATTTAACGCACGAATTCACAATACATGATGCTCCATTTGACGATGAAATTGTTATAGCTATTGGAGGAGCTTCAAGTGGAAGAGCTCATGCAAGAACTGGTGATAGATATCAAGATATGAAAGAAATGGGTATTGAGCCTAAGTAATATTTGATGACAACCGGGAATACTGCATCAGGTACTTTTTATATCTTTAATAAAAAAGAGCAATCAATCCCAATAGTTTTTATTCATGGTGTTGGTTTAACTTATGAAATCTGGCAACCACAATTAAATTTTTTTAAAAATTACTCTAATCTTTCATACGATATTCTTGGTCATGGAAAGTCATCTTTAACAAAAAAAAAAATAAGTTTTGATGATTTTTCAGAACAACTTATAGAATTAATTGATGAACTTAAAATTGAAAAAATTCATTTAGTTGGTTTTTCAATTGGGTCTTTAATAGCTAGAAATTTTGCAACTAGATATGGTGACCGTTTACAATCATTAATTCTTTTAGGCTCAATATACAAACGATCTGAACAACAGCAAAAAATAGTTAATGAAAGGTTTGATCAAGCTAAAAAAGAATTAAAACTCTCAAGACAAGCGTTGAAAAGATGGTTTACAGACAAATATTTAGAAAATAACCCTGATACTTATGAAAAAATTAGTTTAATTTTATCTGCAAATAATATGGCTAATTTTTTAAAGGTTTATGATTTGTTTGTAAGACATAAAAATGATGAAGACTTTGAAAAAATCTATTGCAAAACCTTAGTAATGACTGGAGAACATGATACTGGCTCTACAATGGAAATGTCACAACAGTTAAGCAAAATAATTAAAGATAGTGAATTAAAGATCATCAAAGATGGCAAACATCTTTGTGGTATTGAGTGTGCAGATGATGTAAATTTAGCAATCAAAAAATTCGTAGACAAAAATGACTAAGCTAAAACAGTATAAAATGTTCATTGATGGAGAGTGGGTTGACTCTGAAAGTAAAAGAACTTTTGAAACTTTAAACCCAGAAAATAATGAACCTTGGGCAATTGTTCCTGAAGCTAGTGCTAAAGATGTAAACAATGCAGTTAATGCAGCACAAAAAGCATTCGAAGGTGAGTGGTCAAAATTGCTTCCAAGAGAAAGAGCTAAATTCTTAAGAGCTATTGGAGATCAATTAAGA
>JACWEN010000052.1 GCA_014653455.1 Pelagibacterales bacterium SAG-MED46
TACAAAAGAAAAAAATCCTAATGATGAAGTGATTGAAGATAAAGGTGTTAAAGTTGATTTTCAATCTATTACTGATGCTAATCATTTTTTTTCAAAAACAGAAGATACTTTAATAAAAAATCTTGATAAATATATAAAAAAAGAAACTGCTTTATATTAATTAAAAATTCTGGGCCATTTTTCCTCCAGTAGTTTCACTATAACAACCTGTTGTTTTTTGGAAATGATATTGGTAAGTTTAAAAAGGATCTAATTGCAAGATATCCAAAAGCTTGTGACTCGATGTAATCTCCATCATATTCATAACTATCAATTAATTCTAAACTTAAGATTAGATTTTGAGCTAGGTAAAGATAGTTCTTTAAGGCTAATTGATTTATTTAACGACACCTCTGAAAAAAATTTTTTAAATATTTTTTATAATTTTAATTTAAAAGAAAATGCAGTTTTAAAAAATTATAAAGTAGATAAATTAGAAAATAAAAATATCAAATACTCCTATAATAATATTGAACAAGATAAAAATAGTATTTCAGAAACATTTATTTTATCTTCAGGGTCAAATTTCTTTAAAAATGAAATTAATTGTAATTTAAATGGAGAATATTCATCAGCATTTGTGAATGGTATTCTTTCTCTTAACAATGGCAAACATCATGAAATTAGAACTATTGTAAATCATTTAACTGAGAACACTAAAAGTTATCAGTTAATTAAGAGTGTTTTACAAGATAGCTCTAAAGCAGCATATCAAGGAAAAATTTTTGTTAATTCGAAAGCACAAAAAACAGATGGATATCAACTGAGCAAAGCAATATTGCTAAATAAAGACTCAGAGTTTAATGCTAAACCAGAATTAGAAATTTATGCCGATGATGTTAAGTGTTCACATGGTTCTGCTTCAGGTAGTTTAAATGAAGACTCTATATTTTATTTAATGTCTAGAGGATTAAATTATAAACAATCAAGAGAGTTATTAATTAATGGTTTTTTACTTGATGTAGTTGAAAAAATTACTGACGCAGAAATAAAAAATTTAATAAAGAATATGATTGGAATTAAAGAATGAATATAGATACAATAAAAAAAGAATTTCCTATCTTTGATGAAAAAATCCAAAATAACGATTTAGTTTATTTAGATAGCGCAAATTCTTCCCAAAAACCAAAAGTTGTAATTGATAGAATTAATGAATTTTATACGAAACAATTTTCAAATGTTGGAAGAAGTGTTCATTACCTTGCAGTAGCTGCTACCAACTTATATGAAAATACAAGAACTTCAGTTCAAAGATATATTAATGCGAAAGATAAAAATGAAATTGTATTTACCAAAGGTGCAACCGAGGCACTCAACTTAGTTGCTAATACATTAGGTCAAAATTATCTTCAAGAAGGTGATGAAATTCTTATTACCGAATTAGAACATCATTCTAATTATGTTCCATGGCATTTTTTGAGAAAATCAAAAAATATAAAAATTAATTTTGCTGAAATCAAAATCTTGAGGCTTTTGACTCTGGACCAGGCAACTGTTTAATTGATGACTGGGTAAGAAAGAATTCAAATAAAAACTTCGATGAAAATGGCTCAATAGCTAAATCTGGAAAAATCAATCAACTGATATTAAATCAAGCAATAGATAACTTTAAAATTGAGTCATATGATAAATCTTTAGATATAAAAAATTTTGA
>JACWEN010000053.1 GCA_014653455.1 Pelagibacterales bacterium SAG-MED46
AACCTGACGAGAAATGGGGCGAAGTTCCATGTGCTTTTATCGAAATGGTAAAAGATAAACCAGCAAGTGAAAAAGAATTAATTGATTTTTGTAAAGAAACTTTAGCAGGATTTAAAGTACCAAAAAAAGTAATTTTCTGTGAGCTACCAAAAACCTCTACAGGAAAAATTCAGAAGTTTGAACTAAGAAAACAATTCTAGGTAATTGTAATTTTTTTATCTAAAGTTTTTAAAGCTTTTTTAACTTCTATATGTAGCTGTCTATCAACGACTAAAACTTTTGCATCACTATGATTTAAAATATATGCAATCGTGTTTGCATCTAATCTAATATTAATTGTATTTAAAACTGCTCCTGTCATAGGAACAGAGTAGTGTGCTTCAAATATTTCAGGTGTATTAAACGCTAAGAATGAAACAGTATCACCCTTTTTAATACCAATTTTAGACAATGCACTGGCAAATTTTACTGCTCTTTTGTAAACTTCACTCCAAGTATAATTTCTGTCTTCATATACTATCGCTTCATAGTTTGGATAAATTTCTGTTGCTCTTTTTAAAAATGTTAAAGGAGTTAACGGAACATGATTAGCTTGGTTTTTGTCCAAATTAGTATCATAATGACTCATCGCTAAATAAAATTAAATTTCATTATATTTGAGCTTCCAGAAATTGCGGATTTATAATGATACTCTGCTCTAGGCAATACTTTTTCAAAATAAAATTTAGCTGTATTGATTTTATCAGAGTAAAAATCTTTATTTTTCTCATAGTCATTAAAACTAACTTCTAAAACTTTTATCCAAGAATACGCAATTGAAACATATCCAAGTGTTCTTAAATAATCATTCGCTGCTGCACTTACATCATCTTTTTCAATTTTACTTTGATCACTGATCCAGCCTGTAAACTTTGATAATATATCTAGGTAATGATTTAATTCTTTTGAAAAAGTTTCAACTTTTCCTTTTTTACTTTCACACTCAGACTTAACCATGTCTAAAAATCTAGCAATTACATTGCCATTTTTATTGGATAATTTTCTAAATACTAAATCAGCTGCCTGAACTGAGTTTGTTCCCTCATAAATAGGAGTAATACGATTATCTCGATATAATTGCTCAATTCCTTGATCTTTTGTATACCCGTACCCACCATGAATTTGCATTGCGTCATTTGTTATTTCCATGGCTAAATCAGTAAATAATGATTTTACTACTGGTGTCATTAATGAAACATAATCGGATGCTTCTTGTTTTATTTTTTCTTCAGGGTGATAAAGGCTAACCTCTGTTTGTTGAGATAACCAAAAACATAATGCTCTTTCTCCCTCAATTATTGATTTCATATTTAGTAAAGATTTTCTTATATCAGCATGTTCAATTATAAAATCTGCACCATTAGTTGACTTGGTATTATTTGTTTTTCCTTGTTTTCTCTCTTTCGCATATGCAAGTGAGTTCTGATAAGCAATTTCGGATAGGCCTAAACCCTGTATCCCAACTACTATTCTCTCTAAATTCATCATTGTGAACATCGCACTTAAACCTTTGTCTTTAGCTCCAATCATATAACCAGCAAGATCTTCGTCTACTTGAAAATCTAGTGATTTTTTATCATTAAACCAATGAATAATTTTTTTCACTTCACCTAT
>JACWEN010000054.1 GCA_014653455.1 Pelagibacterales bacterium SAG-MED46
AAAAAAAGTAATAAAAGTTCTTATTCAAAAAAAAAGAAATTTAAAAAAAATATTTTAAGCGGTATAGCTTATGTTCAATCTACATTTAACAATACTATTATTTCAATAGCCGATACTAATGGCAATGTTATTTCATGGTCATCAGCTGGTCAAAAAGGCTTTAAAGGTTCTAGAAAGTCAACACCATATGCTGCCCAAATTGCAGCAGATTCTGCTGCATCAAAAGCTTTAGAGTACGGTATGAAAACTCTATCTGTTGAAGTAAAAGGACCTGGATCAGGAAGAGAAACTGCCTTAAGAGCTTTACAAGCAAGAGGTTTTAAGATTTTGTCAATTAAGGATACAACACCTATGCCACATAATGGAACTAGACCACCAAAAAAAAGGAGAGTTTAATGGAAGTCGAAAATGTTAATGTAAAAAATTGGAAATCATTAATTAAACCAACAAAGTTGGATGTTAAAATTAGTGATGACCTTACACATGCAACAATTATTGCTGAACCACTTGAAAAAGGATATGGTTTAACTCTAGGTAATTCACTTAGAAGAATTTTACTTTCTTCAATAAGAGGCGCAGCGGTAACATCAGTTCAAATTGATGGTGTATTGCATGAGTTTACTTCAATAAAAGGTGTAAGAGAGGATGTTACAGATATAGTTTTAAATGTTAAATCTTTAGCTTTAAAGAGTAATTCTGAAGGAACAAAAAAGCTTATTTTAGATGCAAAAGGTCCAGGTGAGATTAAAGCTTCAGATATTGATTCTATAGCTGATGTAGAAATATTAAATCCTGATTTAGTTATTTGTAATCTTGATGAAAATACAAACTTTCATATGGAAATGAACGTAAACACAGGAAAGGGTTATGTGCCCGCTGAATTGAATAAGCCGGAAGAACCACCGTTGGGTCTTATTGCTATTGACTCACTTTATAGTCCAGTAAAAAAAGTATCATACTCAATAAGCACAGCTAGAGAAGGCAAAGCGCTTGATTATGATAAATTAACCATGGAAGTTGAGACCAACGGATCTATCTCTGCAGAAGATGCTGTAGCTTACTCAGCTAGAATTTTCCAAGATCAACTAAAGATGTTTATTAACTTTGATGAACCAGTAGAAGTTGCTGTCAAAGAAGTATCTTCAGAACCAGAATTTAATAAAAATTTACTGAGAAAAGTTGATGAATTAGAGCTATCTGTTAGATCTATGAATTGTCTTAAAAATGATAACATAATTTATATAGGAGATCTTGTTCAAAAGTCAGAAGGTGAAATGCTAAGAACACCAAATTTTGGAAGAAAATCATTAAATGAAATAAAAGAAGTTTTAACTGGAATGTCACTTTATTTAGGTATGGAAATTCCAAATTGGCCACCAGATAATATAGCTGAAATGTCTAAAAAATTAGAGGAAGCCATCTAATGAGACATGGAATGGCAAATAAAAAGTTAAATAGGACTTCTGAGCATAGAAAAGCACTTTTAAAGAATATGTTAAATTCTTTAATAAAATATGAACAGATCAAAACAACTTTGCCAAAAGCGAAATTTTTAAAACCTCAAGCAGAGAAAATAATAACTCTAGGTAAAAAAGACACTTTGCAAACATCAAAAATGTTAATATCAAAACTTCAGAAC
>JACWEN010000055.1 GCA_014653455.1 Pelagibacterales bacterium SAG-MED46
ATTATGCTTTAAAAAATAAATTTTTTTATATAGGTGCTCTTGGGAGTAAAATAACACATGCAAAAAGATGCCAAAGATTAAAAGAGAATGGATTTAGTGAAGAAGAAATTAGCTCTATATATGGTCCAGTAGGTATAAAACTTGGGGGTAAATCTACTCCTGAAATAGCACTATCAATTGTTGCTCAACTAATTTCTGAAACAAACAAATTGTTATTGAACTCTTGAATTTAAAAAAATAAATTATGTTAATGAAAAAAGGTTATTGGATAAGTTTATATATAAAAGTTGAAAATCAGGAAAACTTAAAAAAATATGCTGACGTAGTAACTCCTATAATCAAAAGTTTTGGAGGTGTTCCCCTTATAAGAGGTGGTAAATATAAAACCTTTGATGGTGATGATTTTATTAGAACAGTTGTATGGGAGTTTTCAAGTTACGAAAAAGCAATTGAGTGTCATAATTCAGAGGAATATCAAGCTGGATGGAGTATTGCAAAAGATACTACTATTAGACATATGCAAGTTATAGAGGGATTTAGTACTGAATAGGTTCAGGATCTATACTTCTCCATAAATACCATGTTGCTACCGAACAGTATGGTGAAAATTTTTTGTTTAAATATCTAACATATCTTTCCGGTGGTAAATATTTTTTATTATAATTTTTTGAGATAGCTCTTAACAATCCAATATCCTGAACTGGCCAAATATTTGAACGATTATAAGTAAATAATAAAATCATTTCTGCAGACCATCTTCCTATTTGTCGAAGTTTTGATAAATAAATTATTGCTTCTTCATCTGACATTTTTGGTATGAGCCTTGGATTAAATGTTTTATTTAAAACTTGTTTTGCTAAGCTTTTAATTCCTTTAACTTTTTGTCTACTTAGTCCACAACTTTTTAATTGAATGATAGATAATTTATTAACAGTTTTTGCATTAATTTTATTTTTACATTTCTTTTTAAACTTTAAAAAAAACTGAATTAGCTGCTGCAACACTAATCTGTTGACCTATAATACTTTTGCATAACGAAAAAAAAATATCTTTTCTTGAGGTCAAAATTGTTTCTGATGGAGATTTATATGTTTTAATTAAATAGCTCATAATTTTATCTTTTTTAGATAAATATTTTTTTGCACTATTCCAATATTTGGGGGGGTTATTCATGTCTTGTAACCGATACTCTTTTTTTAAGAGTCATTTCTCTTTTAAAAATTATAAACGAAGAGAAAATTACTAATAAGGCCCCTAACAAGGTTTTTGAAGTTGGTATTTCATCCCAAATTAAATATCCAAAAATTATAGCAAAAATTAGAGCTAAATACTTAAGAGGTGATACTAGGCTTACCTCTGAAAGTTTATAAGATTGTGATAGCCATAAATTGGCTAGACCTCCTAATATTCCTATCATCGATAATAAAAATAAATCTTTGAAGCTTGGCATTATCCAATTTTGATAAAAAGTAAAAAAACTTAAAATCATTATAGAAAATGAAAAGAAAAAACTAATTAACCATACTGGCTCTGTGGCAGAAAGCTT
>JACWEN010000056.1 GCA_014653455.1 Pelagibacterales bacterium SAG-MED46
ATATTGTCAGCTGGTTGGGGTAATGGCTTTGGTCAAGTCTTTGATTTTGATGGAAATTTCATAAAATCTACCGAACCTTCTCAATCAAGAATGCAAGGAGCAACAACTGCTTTATCAGCAGTAGTTAGTGATACTACATTAAGTAATGATATAGATTTTGGATTTGGACATTGGTCTTGGAAGGGAGGAGTTTTTGGTTGGGCTGCTGTGGAGGCAGGTGTTAGTGGCTGGGACGGGACAGTTGCAACAGGTCAAGCAATTCCTTGTAATGATAATAATTGTGTTAAAGTTGCAATAAGTAAAGACGGAAAATCTAAAATTCTTGCAGATATTATTAATGTATCTCCGACAGGAGGAACTGATGCTAATACTTTTGCAGACATGGCAAACGATTATTATGAACTTGATGGTGTAGACATTAATGGATTACGATTTTGTCCTAAGGATTCATCAATTGAATGTCAAAAAAATTATGTTGTAGTCATAGGTGATGGAGATTTTCAGTCGGGCGATACTGAAGCAGCAAAAGTTACAGTGGCAGAATTAGCTGCTAAGGGTGTTTTAACTATTATGGTTGGTTACGGACCTGGTCTTTCTGCAGCTGGAAAAGTTGCATTTAACGAATTTGCAGTAATAGGTGATCCTGATAAAATACTTTCAAATGGAGCAACTCCAACGGCTATATTTGCTAGAACACAACATAGTTTAAAAACTCAACTTTCATCTTTGTTATCAGGAATTGTTGCACAAAAATTTTCATTTACGGCTCCTGCTATATCCGCAACTATAGAGGAGGGTGGTTCATTATTTCAAGCAACTTTTGAATACAGACAAAATAAAGAGTGGAAAGGTACATTGCTTAGAAAAAAAGTCGATGGCCAAGGTAATATAGATGATAGTGATATAGGAAATTGGAGTTTTGTTGATGAGCTACAAGCTCCTGAGAATAGAAAGTTGTGGACAGTTTTAGTTGAAAACAGTCCATCTTACGAAGCAGATATGGGAAATGGAAAATATAATAATTTTCATAAAGATAATTCAGTTGAAGTAGGTCAATTATTTAACCTTACTGGAAACATCATGGGAGACTATCATAGATCAACTGGCATTGGAGGGTCCGATAGACTTGCTAGATGTAGTAATGAAGATGGAGTACAAGATGGTATTGCTGATGACATAAAAGGATTAATAGAATTTACACGAGGGACTGACTATTTCGATTATGCTGGAGATTGTGATTTAACTAAAACTAGAGAACACCCATTTGGAGAAATATATCATTCTGAATTAATTGTAGTAGGTCCTCCTAATGCTGAAACAAAATTTAATTCAATAAACCAAGAAGCTTATTGGAGAACTTTAAATAATTATGATTCAACCTTTAAAATAGATAATGAAAATCGAGAAAAAGTAATTTATGTGGGTTCTAATAGTGGAGCTTTGCACGCTATTAATGCTACGACAGGACAGGAATTATGGGCTTTTGTTCCACCTTTTATTGCAGCACAATTTCCAACTAT
>JACWEN010000057.1 GCA_014653455.1 Pelagibacterales bacterium SAG-MED46
GTTTTGGAAATGTAGATTTAGAGGCAGCTAAAAATAAAGGAATCGCTGTAACGAATACCCCAGATGTTTTAACTGATGCTACTGCTGAGATAGGAATTTTATTGATTTTAGGTGCGTGTAGAAGGGCATCAGAAGGTATAGATAGCGCCAGAGAAGGTAGTTGGAAATGGTCAGCCGATTATCTTATCGGAAAACAATTAACGGGTGCAAGATTAGGGATCTTAGGCATGGGAAGAATTGGTCAAAAAATTGCAAAGATTGCAAAATCTTTAGGAATGGTAATTCATTATCATAACCGATCAAAATTAAATGATGAAAAAGAACAGGGAGCAACTTATCATGAAAATTTAAAGGATTTACTTTCTGTTTCAGATGTCCTTTCAATTTGCTGTCCAGCTTCTAAAGAAACAGTAGATATGATTAATAAAGAAACAATAGAGTATTTACCAAAAGGTGCTGTTGTTACAAACGTTGCGCGAGGAGATATAGTTGAAGATGAAGCAATGATTGATGCTCTAGATAGAAGAAAAGTTTATGCCGTTGGCCTAGATGTTTATAAAAATGAACCAAATTTAAATCCAGGATATTTAAAACACAAAAGTGCGTTTATTCTTCCTCATTTAGGAAGTGCAACTAAAGAAACACGAACCGCTATGGCCAATCTAGCAATTGATAATATTGATGAATTTTTCAAAAAAGGTAATTGTAAAAATAAAGTAAATTAATTATGAAACCATTTGTGGGATATTTAATTCTAGCTTTAGGGATTACTACTGGAATTGCCGCCAACAGTTTTGCAAAAATATCTGATGGTTTTTCAAAATTAACTCCAACTGTTGCTTGTTTATTATTAATGACTGTTACAATGTTTTCACTTGCTAAAGCAATGTCAGTATTACCTGTAGCTTTTAGTTATTCTACATACAGTGGGCTTACCGTTGCTGGTGTAGTATTGTTTGGAATGTTAAAATACAATCAAGTGCCAAATATTTATGGCTTTTTAGGAATTGGCTTAATTGTAATAGGTGTAATTATGGTAAATTACTTAGGTAGAGCAGGATAAAATTAATTGAAATAAAGAGGAGATAAAAATGATCGAAAAAATTGCCTTTATAGGTGTAGGCAATATGGGTGGCCCTATGGCTGAAAACTTACTCAAATCAGGAAAAGAAATTAAAGTTTTTGATGTTTCTAATTTAATGCTTGAAAAAGCTAAAGAGAAAGGTCTTGAGATTGTCAAAAATGTTAAAGATTTGATTAATAAAGAAACTTCCATAGTTATAACAATGTTACCTGAAGGTAAGCATTCAAAAGAAATATACTTAGGAGATAATGGAATATTAAATAAAGTTACCAAAGATTGTTTGCTAATTGATTGTATTTTAACATTCCAAACAATACTACACCAGCAACGGTAAGCCCACTGTATGTAGAATAACTAAAAGCTACAGGTAATACTGACATTGCTTTAGCAAGTG
>JACWEN010000058.1 GCA_014653455.1 Pelagibacterales bacterium SAG-MED46
AGTTACTAAAAAATAGGAAATTCAAATGGCAACAAAAAAAGCAGGTGGATCATCGAGAAACGGACGAGACAGTGCTGGGCGAAGACTTGGTGTTAAAAAATACGGTGGTGAAACAGTAATACCTGGAAATATAATTGTAAGACAAAGAGGAACTAAAATTTTTCCTGGTGAGAATGTAGGCATGGGTAAAGACCACTCTATTTTTTCAGTAGTCAAAGGTAAAGTTGTATTCAAAAAATCAAAAGCAGATAGAACTTTCGTTTCAGTAAAACCAAATTAATAGTACAACTAAAATAGATGTTGTATTATGAAATTCCTAGATCAAGTAAAAATTTATATTAAAGCAGGTAATGGCGGAGACGGATCTCCAAGTTTCCGAAGAGAAAAGTACGTTGAGTATGGTGGCCCAGATGGTGGTGATGGTGGTAAGGGTGGATCAATTATTTTAAAAGCAGAGGAAAATTTAAATACTTTAATTGATTATCGATATCAACAACATCATAAAGCCGAAAGAGGTGAGAATGGTGCAGGACAAAATAAAACTGGAAAAAGTGGAAACGATTTAATTTTAAAAGTTCCACTTGGAACGCAAGTCTTTGAAGAAGACAACAAAACCTTACTTTTTGATTTCAGTAAAAAAGAGGAAGAATTTATTGCCGCAAATGGTGGTAAAGGTGGTCTTGGAAATACCAGATTTAAAAGTTCAACCAATAGAGCTCCAAGAAAGTTTACTAAAGGAACTGTTGGGGAAGACTTTACTATTTGGCTACAACTAAAAACAATTGCGGATATTGGTATAATTGGTTTACCAAATGCAGGTAAGTCAAGCTTGCTCGCCGCACTTACAAATGCAAATCCAAAAATAGCAAATTACAGATTTACCACATTAAATCCAAATCTTGGTGTTGCCTCTTATGATGATAGGGAAATAACAATTGCAGATATACCTGGACTAGTAGAAGGTGCACATGAGGGAGTAGGTCTTGGTATCCAATTTTTAAAACACATCGAAAGATGTAAATCTCTTTTACATTTAATCGATATAACAAACATTGATCTTAATGAATCTTATGATCAAGTTAAAAATGAATTAAAGAGCTACAGCTCTAAATTATTAGATAAAAAAGAGCTTATAGTGTTAAACAAAATTGACTTAATCGATGAAGATACCGCAAAAGTAGTGATTGATCATTTTTCTAAAAATAAAAA
Source organism: Pelagibacterales bacterium SAG-MED46 (assembly GCA_014653455.1). GTDB lineage: Bacteria > Pseudomonadota > Alphaproteobacteria > Pelagibacterales > Pelagibacteraceae > Pelagibacter. The sequence goes on from JACWEN010000058.1 coordinate 1,210, forward strand.
ATGTGAGATATTGACTATGACAACTTTAGAAAAAAGTTCTATATCTAAAATAAAGGCTAAACTATTATCTTATGTATCTTAAAAATTCTAAAATAATTGTTGTTAAAATTGGTTCCTCACTTCTTGTAGATGAAAATAAAAAAATTAGAAAGAAATGGTTGTCTAGTTTTGCAAAAGATATCAAAAAATTAAGGGATAGAAATCAAAAAGTTGTAATTGTGAGTTCAGGAGCAATAG
>JACWEN010000059.1 GCA_014653455.1 Pelagibacterales bacterium SAG-MED46
TTTTAATGTATTAAACTTTTGCATTTAATTTTGATACTTTCTAACATCGTCAAGGTTTCCTGAAATTGCAGCTGCAGCTGCCATTCCTGGGCTCACTAAATGAGTTCTGCCGCCTCTACCTTGTCTTCCTTCAAAATTTCTATTTGAAGTAGAGGCACATCTTTCCTCTGGCTTGAGTTTATCAGCATTCATTGCTAAACACATAGAGCAACCTGGCTCCCTCCACTCAAATCCTGAACTGATAAAAATCTTATCTAATCCCTCTTGTTCAGCTTGTTCTTTAACTAAACCAGAACCTGGGACTACCATTGCATTGACATGAGATGATATTTTTTTATCTTTTAAAATTTTAGCTGCCTCTCTTAAATCCTCAATTCTTCCATTTGTACAGCTTCCAATAAACACCTTATCAATCTTTATATCTGTTGCTGACATATCAGGTTTTAGTCCCATATATTTCAGTGATCTTTCAATTGAATTCTTTCTGTCCTCATCTGTCTCCCTTTGTGGATTAGGAACTTTTCCATCAATTGTAATAACATCTTGTGGAGAAGTTCCCCATGTTATCATTGGCAAAATTTCTGCTGCATTTAAATTTATTTCCTTATCAAAATTTGCCTCTCTGTCAGTCTTTAGACCATTCCAATAATTCAAAGCTTTTTCCCAATTTTCACCCTTAGGTGACATAGGTTTACCTTTTAAATATTCAAATATTTTTTCATCTGGCGCAATCAATCCTGCTCTTGCTCCACCTTCAATTGTCATATTGCAGATCGTCATTCTTTGCTCAACGCTCAATGATCTTATTAAATCTCCTGCATATTCAATTACACAACCTGTTCCACCAGCTGTACCAATTTTTCCAATTATCTGAAGAATTACATCTTTTGAAGTGACACCTAACGGAAGTTTACCATTAACATTTATTCTAAAATTTTTTGCTTTTTTCTGAACTAGTGTTTGTGTTGCTAAAACGTGTTCGACTTCTGATGTTCCGATTCCAAATGCTAAAGCTCCAAAGGCTCCATGCGTAGCTGTATGACTATCTCCACATACAATAACCGTACCTGGTTGAGTAAATCCTTGTTCTGGACCTATGATGTGTACAATACCTTGTCTTCTGTCATCCATTCCAAAAAGTTGGACACCAAATTCTTTACAATTTGCATCTAAAGTATCTACTTGTATTTTAGATTCTTGATCAGCTATTCCTTTAGTCCTATCCGTAGTTGGAACGTTATGATCTGCAACTGCGAGTGTTAAATCAGGATGTCTTACTTTCCTATTTGAGTTTCTTAATCCTTCAAATGCTTGTGGACTTGTCACCTCATGAACTAAATGTCTATCAACAAAAAGGAGGGCTGTTCCATCATCTTGTTGATCAACTAAGTGATCATTCCATATTTTATCGT
>JACWEN010000006.1 GCA_014653455.1 Pelagibacterales bacterium SAG-MED46
GATTTTTTTGTACATCATAAATTTAATGCTGTAGATTTTAACGTAGTTAAAAGTTACGGAATATTTGTTGTTATAGGTGTTATTATAGGAACAATATTTGCAGCAACTTTAAAAACAAAATCACTAATACTTTTTTTTTCAATCGTAATATTATTTTTAGGTATTTATTTACTTTTAATAAAAGAAAAAGAGCAAAATATTATATCTGAAATGAAATTATACTTAAAAGTTTTACTAGGTTCAATTGTTGGATTTATTTCAGCTATAATGGGTATTGGTGGTGCGGTTATGAATGTGCCAATTCTTAAATTCTTTGGTTACTCAATCAATAAAGCAATTGGTAGTGCAGCTGCTATCGGTTTTTTAATTGCATTATTTGGTGCCACAGGTTTTTTAATATCAGGGAGCTATTTAAAAACTAATTTACCTTTAAGTATTGGTTTTTTAAATATTCCAGCTTTTTTAATTTTTATTCCAATAACAACTTTTATGGCAAGAATTGGCGCTAGAACAGTTCATAAAATTGATAAAAATAAAATCAGTAAATTTTTTGGAATTTTTTTATTATTAATTGCTGCTAAGTTTTTTTACGAATATTTAAAGATTTAATTATGTTTAAACTTAATAATAAATTTTTAAAATCATCACATCACTTATTAGATTTAAAGTTATGTACAGTGAGACTTCACGATAATTCCAAATTTCCATGGATTATGCTAATTCCAAAGAGAAAAAATATTAATGATATAACTGATCTTAACTCTAAAGATCAAATGCTTCTTATAAGGGAGATAGTTTTTTCAAGTAAAGTAATGAAGAAATTATTCAAAACTTCAAAACTTAATGTTGAAAAAGTTGGCAACATAGTTCCTCAGTTACACATACATATTATAGCAAGAAATAAGAAAGATAGTTCATGGCCATTATCTGTATGGGTTGTTAAAGGTAAAAATTACTCAAAAACAGCCTTAAAAGATATTTTAGACAAAGTAAGGACAGCTCTAAAATAAAAAGAGGTGACTTCAGTCTCCCTCCATCACCTCAATTAAATAATTACCTGATTCTATCTTAATTACTAAGCACGTTTTGATTGAATCTTTGTCTTATTGTATAACTTTATTGAAGTATTTTCTTTTCACAGAATTTAGAAGCAAACTCAGTATCTTTATAAATATCCTCTGGTTTTTGCTTAAATACAGCATCCAATTCTTCATCAGAAAATTTTTCACTTAATTTTTTAACTGTACATCTGCAGTATGTTTTAGCTTTATTTGCGCCTAGATACTGTTTAGAATTTTGATAACAGCCGATATACATTCGCTGTTCATTTTGTTCGTTAAAAGCATGACTTTTTAAGGGTATTAATAAAAATATAGTCAAAATTAGCCTAAATTTTCTGATCATATTTACCAACTTTTCCAGTTTTTTGTAGCAAATCATCAATAAAATTAAAGATTTTCTTTTTTCTATCATCTGATGTTGGACTTTCTGTAACGATTACTAATGATGGTTTGTTTGAAGAAGCTCTTATTAATCCCCAGGAACCATCCTCAAAAGAAAATCTTACTCCATTAACCGTTAAAACTTCAGTTATTATTTGATCATCAATTTTAGTTTTATTATTTTTAATTTCTTCAACTTGATTAATTAATTCTTCAACTACTTGATATTTTTCTTCATCTTTGCAAAAAGGGGCCATAGTTGGCGTTTGATAGGTATTCGGTAATTCATTAATGATTTCACTCATTCTTTTATTTTGATTATCTAATAAATTACAAACATGAATTGCTGAATTAATTCCATCATCATAACCATAACCTAAAGGTTGATTAAAAAAGAAGTGACCACTTTTTTCAAACCCTGCTAATGCTTTTTCGGTATTAACTTTTCGTTTAATATGAGAGTGTCCTGTTTTCCAATAAATAGTTTCACAATTGTTTTTTAATAAAACATTATCTTTTAAATACAATCCTGTTGATTTTACATCTACCACAAACTTAGAATTCTTGTATTTTGTAGATAGGTTTCTTGCAATTAATAGTCCAATTTTGTCTGAAAATATTTCATTTCCTTCATTATCTATAACACCAACTCTATCTCCATCACCATCAAAGCCAAAACCAATATCAGCATTATTATCTTTTACTACTTTTGCAATTGCATGAAGCATCTTTAGGTCTTCAGGATTAGGATTATATTTAGGAAATGTCCAATCTAAATTGCAATCAAGTTCTATCACTTCACAACCAATTCCTCTTAAAATATCTGGAGCAAATACTCCGGCGGTGCCATTACCACAGGCAACAACTACTTTTAATTTTTTATTAATTTTATTACTGTTTATTAAATCATCTTTATAAACTTGTTGAAAATCTTCTATTAGTTTTTCATTTCCTTCACCATTTGAAAACTTTTCATTTAAAGTGATATCTTTTAATTCTTTCATTTCTTCAGGTGCATGAGTTAACCCTTTTTTGATGCCCATTTTAACTCCTGTCCAGCCATTTTCATTATGACTTGCTGTAACCATTGCAACCGCATCAGCATCTAAATTAAATTGAGCAAAATAAACCATAGGGGACAAAGATAAACCAACGTCCTCAATATGACATCCTGTAGAAATTAAACCTTTTTTAAGTTCTGTTTTAATTTCTTCACTATAGGATCTGTAATCGTGACCAACAATTACTCTTGGATTATCTCTACCAGTACGTTTTTTAATTTGTGTTCCAAAACCTTTACCAAGATTCGTGATTCCTTGATTATTAATGTCCTTTTTGTACAACCAACGAGCGTCATATTCTCTAAAACCATAAGGATCTATTTTTATTTTTTCAGACATTTGTTAATTACTTACTCTTTTTTAAATTTTTTTATTGAAAAATATTTCGTCACGTTCTATAAATGTTCTGTTGATTAATTGTTTATATAGTATATCAACGCTAAACGCATACAACATATAGTTGTTTTCGTAATAATAACAAATTATAGTAATAAATATGAATAAGATTCTATCTCAAGCACTAAAGAAAGCTGTCTCTGAATATAGCCCTGAAATTAAAGAAGTTTCAAAAGGAAATAGACCAGATCTTTTTTCATTAAGCAACGAAACTGAATTATTTCAAAATGATAAGGGGATAATAATTAAGATTGATAGATCTAAAGATGCAAATTTGACAGATTTTGGTAAAGCAACTCTAAAAGATAGATACTTAGGTCATAACGAATCTTTTCAAGATCTTTTTGCACGTGTAGCAAGTTCATATGCTGATGATAATTTACATGCACAAAGAATTTATAATTATATTAGTAATCTTTGGTTCATGCCTGCAACACCAGTTTTATCAAATGGTGGAACTAAAAGAGGATTACCTATTTCATGTTTTTTAAATGAAGCATCAGATAGCTTAGGTGGTATCTTAGATCTTTGGAGCGAAAATGTTTGGCTAGCTGCTAAGGGTGGTGGTATTGGAAGTTACTGGGGTAATTTAAGATCAATTGGTGAGAAAATTGGTAAGGTTGGAAAAACTTCTGGAATAATTCCTTTTATAAAAGTTATGGATTCTTTAACAATGGCAATTAGTCAAGGATCTCTAAGAAGAGGTTCTGCTGCTTGTTATTTACCTGTAGATCACCCTGAAATTGAAGAATTTATTGAGATGAGAAGACCAACAGGCGGTGATCCAAATAGAAAAGCGTTAAATTTACACCATGGAGTTTTAGTTTCAGATGCATTTATGCGTGCAGTAGAAAATGATGAACAGTGGGGACTAAAAAGTCCTGCTGATGGTACTGTTCAACAAACAATATCTGCAAGAAATTTATGGATAAGGTTGTTAACTGCAAGAATTGAAACTGGTGAACCTTACATAATTTACATTGATACAGTTAATAGATTAATTCCACAGCATCACAAACTTGCCAACCTAACTGTTAAGACATCAAATTTATGTAGTGAAATAACCTTACCTACCGGAATTGATAAAGATGGAAGAGATAGAACAGCTGTTTGTTGTTTGTCTTCACTTAACTTAGAAAAGTATGATGAATGGAAAGATGATCCAGATATGATTAGTGATGTAATGAGATTTTTAGATAATGTTCTTAGTGATTTTATAAAAAAAGCTCCAGATCAATTTAAAGATGCGACATATTCTGCTGAAAGAGAGAGAAGTGTTGGATTAGGTGTTATGGGTTTCCATTCTTTTTTACAAAAAAATAGAATTCCTCTTGAATCAGTGATGGCAAAGTCTTGGAACAAAAAAATATTTAAACAAATTGACGAACAGGTTAATAAGGCTTCAAAAGATTTAGCAGAAGAAAGAGGGGCTTGTCCTGATGCTGCTGAGTACGGATATCAAGAAAGATTTTCAAATAAAACAGCAATTGCTCCAACAGCGTCAATATCAATTATTTGCGGTGGTGCTTCACCTGGTGTCGAACCAATTGCAGCAAATAGCTATACTCATAAAACTTTGTCAGGCTCTTTTAATGTTAGAAATAGATATTTAGAAGAAATCCTAGATGGTCACGGGAAAAATGACGATGAAACTTGGTCTACAATCACAACTAATCAAGGCTCAGTATCTCATTTAGATTTCCTAACTGATTTGGAGAAAGATGTTTTTAAAACTGCATTCGAACTTAATCAACAGTGGATTATTGAATTAAGTGGAGACAGAACTCCATTTATATCTCAGGCTCAGTCAGTAAATTTATTTTTACCAGCCGATGTTCATAAAAAAGAGTTACACAAAATTCATTTTGATGCTTGGAAAAAAGGCTTAAAGAGTCTTTATTACTGTAGATCAAAATCAATTCAAAGAGCTGAAAATATCAATGATGCAAAATCAACGGATGTTTTAGCCAATGTATATAAAAACAAACCAACTAAATCTGAAGAACCAGAATACGAGGAGTGCCTATCATGTCAGTAGCAGAAAAAATTAAGACTTCAAATAATGAAATAATCCAACCAAAAAAAATGGGTTTATTAGTTGAAAATCCAGTTTACAAACCATTTAGATATCCGTGGTGTTATGATGCTTGGTTAACACAACAAAGAATTCATTGGTTACCCGAAGAGGTGCCACTAGGAGATGATGTTAGAGATTGGCAAAAAAATTTAACTCAATCAGAAAAAAATTTATTAACTCAAATATTTAGATTTTTTACTCAAGCTGACGTAGAAGTTAGTAATTGTTATTTAAGACATTACACAACAGTGTTTAAGCCAACTGAAGTTTTGATGATGATGACAGCATTTGCGTCCATGGAAACTGTCCATGTAGCAGCTTACTCTCATTTGTTAGATACAATTGGAATGCCTGAGTCTGAATACTCTGCTTTTATGAAATATAAAGAAATGAAAGATAAATATGACTACATGCAAGGTTTTAATGTAAATTCTAAAGAAGATATTGCAAAAACAGTTGCTGTGTTTAGCGCTTTTACAGAAGGACTTCAATTATTTGCAAGTTTTGCAATTCTTTTAAATTTTCCTAGACATAATAAAATGAAAGGAATGGGACAGATTGTTACTTGGTCGGTTAGAGATGAAACTCTTCATTGCAATTCTATGATTAGAGTTTTTAAAGAATTCATAAATGAGAATCCAGAAATATGGACTCCTAAACTAAAAAAAGAACTTTATGAAGCTTGCAGAACTATCATTGAACACGAAGATGCTTTTATAGATCTTGCTTTTGAAATGGGTCCTATGGAAGGTTTAACAGCTCAAGAAGTTAAAGATTATATTAGATTTATAGCTAATAGAAGACTTTCGCAGTTAGGTCTCGAGCCAATTTATGATGTACAAAAAAATCCACTTACTTGGTTAGATACAATGTTAAATGCTGTTGAACACATGAACTTTTTTGAGGGACGTGCAACAGAATATTCTAAAGCATCAACACAGGGTACTTGGGTAGAGGCTTTTAGTTAATTTTTAAGTTATCTTTGATTTAATTGCATCACTTTTCGATGCTTGTTGCCTTTATAGCTAGCAAGAGGTCGTATAAGTTTGTTTGCCGCATGTTGTTCCATAATATGAGCTGACCAACCTGTAATTCTAGAAATAACAAATATTGGTGTAAAGAAATCAGTATCAAAACCCATTAAATGGTAAGTTGGCCCAGTAGGGTAATCAACATTAGGGTAAATATTTTTCTTTTTGATCATCACCTTTTCAACAATGTCATAAATCTTTTCAAAAGTTCTATCTTTCTTAATTTTAGCAACTTTTCCAAAGTACTCCCTCATTGTAGGTACTCTTGAATCTCCTGATTTATAAACTCTATGACCAAAACCCATAACTACCTCTTTATTCTTTAAAGCATTATTAATCCATTTTAATGCATTTTCTGGTTTTTTAATTTTTCTCATCATATGCATAACTTCTTCATTGGCACCACCATGTAAGGGACCTTTTAGACTTGCGATAGCACCTGTAATTGCTCCATGAATATCAGACAAACTACTTGTGATAGTTCTAGCTGTGAAAGTTGAAACATTAAAACTATGTTCAGCATATAAAATTAGTGAGACATCAAAAGCTTTAACAATTTCTCTTTGAGGAACTTTTCCAAAACACATATAAAAAAAATTTTCAGCAAAAGTTAAATCTTTTTTGGGTTTAATAATCTTTTTTCCTTTTCTAATTCTATAAAATGCAGCTAATGCAGTCGGTGTTTTAGCAAAAATTCTTAATGCTTTTCTCATGTTTGCTTCTGGTGATGAGTTTGATGTTTCTTTATCTTCTAATCCCATGACACTAACAGCTGTTCTAGCAACATCCATCGGATGAGATTTCTTTGGCATATGCTTTATTATTTCATACAAATTCTTTGATAATTCTCTATGATCTTTCTCTTCTTTTTCAAATTTTTTAAGTTGGATGGAGTTTGGAAGGTCTTTATTTAAAATTAAATAAGCTACTTCTTCAAATCTACAAGCAGCACATAAATCTTGAGCAGCATAGCCTCTATAAGTTAAAGAATTAATTTCTGGCATAACTTTTGAAACTTCTGTTTCATCAACTACAATTCCAAGTAAACCTTTTTTTATATCTTCACTCATTATTCATGCCCTTCAGTGCTAAAATTATAAATCTTTTCATCTAATGAATTATATTTTTCATAATCAACTAATTCATAAAGTCTTTTTCTTGTTTGCATTTTATCAATTATATTGTTTTGATGTCCATTTGCATAAATGTCTCTCAATCCATCTTCTACATTTTTCATTGCTAATCTTTGTGTTGTTACAGGATAAATAACGATATTATAGCCAAAATTTTCTAATTCTTTATAATTGAAGAGTTTAGATTTTCCAAATTCTGTCATATTTGCTAATAAATAACATGATAATTCTTTTCTAACTTTTTCAAAATCTTTTTCATTACTTAAAGCTTCAGGGAATATGATTTCAGCCCCAGCATCAATATATGCTTTACATCTTTCAATCATTTTATCAATTCCCTCAACACCTTTAGCATCTGATCTTGCAATAATTTTGAAATTTTCATCTTTTTTATTAGCGACACATTCTTTAATTTTTTTCACCATTTCATCAGTTGAAATTAATTCTTTATTATCAAGATGACCGCATCTTTTTCTTTCAATCTGATCTTCAAGATGAACAGCAGTAATTCCAAATTCTTCAAAAGTTTCGATAGTTTCTCTACATGATTTAAATCCTGTATCTATATCGACTATTGTAGGAAGGTTAGTTACTCTTGATATTAAGTAAGACCTTGTACTAACATCCTGCAATGTAGTTAGACCAATATCTGGAAAACCAAGATCGTTTGCCATAACTCCACCAGAGACATAAACAGCATCATAACCAATTTCTTCAATTAATTTTGCTGTTAAGGGATTATAAGCGCCTGGCACTCTTAAAATCTTATTTGATTTTAATTTATGGACAAAATCTATTCTTTTTTGACTTGGTTCTTTTTCAACAAAGTGCATTAAAATATTCCTTTTTTTAAATTTCTTTTTAATTTATTTTTTTTAATTTCAATATTTAATTTGTGTAATTGGCCTGATTTTAAATTTTTCAAATTTTGAACTATCTTTAAAAAACGATTACTTTCTTTCTTATCAAGAATATGATCAGTTAATGTTAAAAATTTATTAATATAATTTTGTCTTTTAAAGGGTCTTGCTCCATATGGGTGAGCATCAGCTCTATCAAGCTGTTCTATTATTTTCTTTCCATTATTCAGTGTCACAATTACCTTAGCTCCAAAAGACTTTTTCATAGGATTTGGATTATGATACTTCTTTGTCCATTTCTTATCTTCAAATGTTGTAATTGATTTCCAGATTTTAATAGTACTTTTTTTGTTTGCTCTTGCTTTTGTATAAGATTTAACATGATGCCAATCTCCATCTTCTAAAGCTACAGCAAAAATATACATTATGGAGTGATCTAGAGTTTCTCTGCTTGCATTAGGATCCATTTTTTGAGGGTCATTAGCACCAGTTCCAATAACATAATGAGTATGGTGACTTGTATAAATATCAATTTTTTTAATTTGATTTAAATTTGGAATTTTGATTTTAATTTTTTTTGCTAAATCAATTAATGCTTGAGATTGATATTCAGCAGAATATTCTTTTGTATATGTTTCTAAAATAGCTTTCTTACTTTCTTTTTTTTTTGGAAGTGGAACTTTATAATTAGCTTTTTTTCCATCCAATATTCTAGCAATTACACTATCTTCACCCTCATAAATGGGGCTAGGAGCACCTTCACCACGCATAGCTCTATCAACCGCTTCTATAGCTAGTTTGCCTGCGTGAGCTGGTGCATAAGCTTTCCAACTTGAAATTTCACCTTTTCTAGACTGTCTAGTTGAAACCGTTGTGTGTAATGCTTGCTGAACAGCTTGATAGATTGTTTCGGAATTAAGATTAAGCATGGTTCCTAATCCTGCTGCAACACTTGGTCCTAAATGTGCAATATGATCCACTTTGTGTTTATGTAAACAAATACCTTTTACTAAATTTACTTGAATTTCGTAAGCAGTTATAATTCCTTTTAATAAATCTAATCCACTTCTTCTACTTTGTTGTGCAACGCTTATGAGGGGGGGTATATTATCTCCAGGGTGACTATAATCTGCAGCTAAAAAAGTATCATGGAAATCAAGTTCTCTTACTGCAGTGCCATTTGACCATGCTGCCCATTCACAATCAAATTTAAGTTTTGAGTTTATCCCAAATAAAGTTGCACCATTTTTGCGGGAATGTTTTAAAGCCATTTCTCTTGAAGAAACTACTGGTTTTCTATTTACAGAAGCTATAGCAACTGAGGCATTATCAATTATTCTATTAATCACCATTTCAATTGCTTTACTATTTAATTTAGCGTTATCGCTCGCAATTTCTGCTATTTTCCAAGCAAGTTGTTTCTTTTTTGGAAGTTTAATCTTAGATGGATATACTTTAATTGTATGTAATAACAAAATAACTCCTTAATAGAGTTTTTGTTTTAATAGTTAAAAAAAATTAATCAATATTAAAGATAAGTTGATATTATTTTTTCTATACCTACAAAGTCTTTTATCAGGTGATTATGATATATTTCTGATGAATTTTTTTCTGTATAACCATTTTCCAATAAAATAATTGGAACTTCTGCAGCTTTAGCAGCATTAGCGTCAGTTTCGCTATCTCCAATCATGATTGTTTTATTGATATCTCCATCTAAAATTTCAACTACCGATGTAAGGTGTCTTGGATCAGGTTTGCAGTAACTAAAAGTATCAGAACCAGCAACGTATTCAAAAAAATCATAAATACCAATTTTTTTTAAAAGATCATTAGACAAATATTCTTGTTTATTCGTACAAACAGCCATTGAAATATTTTCCTCTTTACACCATTTTAAAAAATCCTTAACGCCATGAATTAATGTGCTTTCATTATTAATATTTTTTCCATAAAAATTTACAAATTCGTTTACCATTTCCTTCTTAATATCTTCATTATCTACTTTGCTAAATTCTTTTTTTGCTTGCCCCCATATAGACCTACCAATCATTGCACCAGCTCCTTTACCAACGAGGTCTCTAATTTCTTCCGTAGACTTAGTTGGGTAACCAAATTTTTTCATAACATGGTTGTGTGCATTCATCAAATCAGGCGCTGTGTCAATCAATGTGCCATCTAAATCAAATAAAATTGTAAATTTTTGCTTCATTTTTAAAAGTATTTTAAAGAAATATTATGTGAATTAATTAAGACATATTCTTAATGTAAAGCATTTTAAAATGAAAGAGTTAAATTTACAAAAAATCCAAAATAAATTAAGAAATAAATTTTTAAAATCTGGAGTGAAAATGATTGGTCCTGAAACAATTTTTTTTTCAAATGATACTAAAATTGGAAAAAATGTAACCATTGAACCTTATGTTGTTATTGGATCAAAAGTAAAAATTGGAAATAATGTAGTTATTAAATCTTTTTCACATTTAGAGTCTTGTAAACTGGAAAACAAAGTAGAAATTGGTCCCTATGCAAGAATTAGACCAGATACTATTTTGAAAGAGGGTTCAAAAATTGGAAATTTTGTAGAAGTAAAAAAAAGTGTTATTGGTAAAAAATCTAAAATAAGTCATTTATCTTATATAGGTGATAGTGAAGTTGGAAAAACAGTGAATATTGGTGCTGGAACAATTACTTGTAATTATGACGGTGTAAAAAAAAATAAAACAAAAATTAAAGACAAAGTTTTTATTGGATCAAATTCCTCTTTAGTAGCACCAATAACCATAGAAACAGAAAGTATTGTTGGCGCTGGGTCTGTAATTACTAAAAACGTAAAAAAAAAATCTTTGGCTTTAACAAGATCGTTACAAGTTGAAATTAAAAATTATAAAAAAAAATAATTTATGTGTGGAATTATAGGGATATCAAGTAATAGATCAGTTTCGGCTAATATTATAAATTCATTAAAAAAATTAGAATATAGAGGTTATGACTCTGCTGGTATTGCAACTTTGTCAAATGGAACAATTAATGAAATAAAATCTGAAGGAAGAGTAGATATTTTAGAAAAAAATTTTGATTTAAAAAATTTATCAGGAAATATTGGAATTGGCCATGTAAGATGGGCTACTCACGGTGTTCCAAATAGCATCAATGCTCACCCACACTCATCTCATAATGTTTCAGTTGTACATAATGGAATAATAGAGAATTCAACACTATTAAAAAAACATTTAGTTAGCAAAGGACATTCATTTAAATCACAGACAGACACAGAAGTTATTGTGCATTTAATTACCGAAAATTTAAAAACATATGATTTGCAAGAAGCTATTACTAAATCTCTTAAACAACTTCATGGTAGTTTTGCTCTTGGAATCATTTTTAAAGATATTCCTGACCTAATAATTGGTGCAAGACGTGGCTCACCTTTGGCTGTTGGATATGGACCTAATGAAAATTATTTAGGTTCAGATTCGTATGCTTTAAAATCAATGACTAATAAAATTACATATTTGGATGATGGTGAATTCTGTATAATAAAAAAAGATGAAGTAAACTTTTTTAATGAAAATGGAATTAAAATTAATAAGAAAGTTCTAGAACTTTCTACTGACCAAAAAAATTATGACAAGGGCGATTTTAAGCATTTCATGGCAAAAGAAATTGAAGAACAACCAGCAACTATAAAAACAGGCATTATAGAATATGTGGATAATATCAACAATGACATTAATATTTATAATTTTCCTTGGAAAGTTAATGAAATAAAATCAATTACTCTGATTGGATGTGGTACAGCATATCATTCATGTTTAATGGCAAAATATTGGTTTGAAGAGCTAACTAAACTTGATGTAAATATTGATATTGCTTCTGAATTTCGATATCGAAAAAATAGATTTAAAGAAGGTACATTGTATGTATTTGTTTCTCAATCTGGTGAAACTGCAGACACATATGCAGCTTTAGATTTATGTAATAAAAATAATATGAAAACTTGTGCAGTCGTAAATGTAATTGAAAGTTCAATTGCAAGAGATTCAAATTTTGTATTACCAATCCACTGTGGACCAGAGATTGGTGTTGCCTCTACTAAAGCGTTTTTAGGTCAAATACTAGTTCTTTATATTTTAGCCTTAAAGTTTGCTTCATAAAAAAAAGAAATTAAAATTAATACCTATCAAGAAAAAATTAAAGATTTAAAAAATCTGCCAAATTTAATTGAAAAAACATTATTAATAGATAACGATATTCAAACAATATCTTCTACTTTTAATGATGCTAAAGGATCTATGTTTTTAGGAAGAGGATTTTCATTTCCAATTGCATTAGAGGGAGCATTGAAGCTAAAAGAATTATCTTACATTCACGCCGAGGGTTATCCCGCTGGTGAAATGAAGCATGGACCTTTAGCATTAATAGAGGAGGGTATGCCAGTAGTTGTGTTAGCTCCTAGAGACAGTTATTACAAAAAAACAATTTCAAATATGCAAGAAGTTATAGCGAGGGGCGCTAAAGTTTTACTGATAACAAATAAAAGTAAGGATGAAATTTCTTCTGAAAATATCTGGGAAACAATTGAAGTTGAAAGTACTAATGATGACTTGCTTCCTTTCCTTTTAACAATCCCACTTCAAAAATTAGCTTATTATTCAGCACTTAAAAAAGGCTACGATATAGATAAGCCAAGAAATTTGGCTAAATCTGTCACTGTTGAATAAACTAAAAACTCTGTTAAAACAATCCTTAGTTGAATATGAAAAATTGGAAAAAAAATAATTGGAGAAAGTATCCGGTCAAACACATTCCGGAATATCCAAATAAAAAAGAATTAGATGTTGTGCTTGATAAACTCAGTACATTCCCACCACTAGTATTTGCTGGTGAGACAAGACATTTGAAGTCTCAACTTGCAGATGTTGTTGATGGAAAAGCTTTTTTACTTCAAGGAGGTGATTGTGCTGAAAGTTTTGCAGAATTTAATCCTGATAATATAAGAGATACATTTAAACTAATGTTGCAAATGTCATTAGTTTTAACTTATTCAGCATCTTTGCCAGTAGTTAAACTTGGAAGAATTGCTGGACAATTTTCAAAACCTAGAAGTTCTCCTACTGAAATTAAAGATGGAGTGGAGTTGCCAAGTTATTTAGGAGATAACATTAATGGAATGGAATTCACTGAAAAAGCTAGAATTCCAGATCCGAAAAGACTTTTTAAAGCATATTCACAATCAGCTGCAACCTTAAATTTAATAAGAGCCTTTTGTCATGGTGGTTTTGCTGATTTACAGAATGTTCATACTTGGAACCTTGGGTTTATTAAAAATAGTCCTGAATTAAAAAGATTTAAAGATTTAGAGGATAGAATAGCTGATGCTTTAGCATTTATGGATGCTTGCGGAATTAATTCAGATTTTAATAGAAGGTTAAAAACTGTTAATTTTTGGACTTCACATGAAGCATTATTACTTCCATTTGAAGAAACAATGACAAGAACAGATTCTACTACTGGAGAAAATCATGATACTTCAGCTCATTTTGTTTGGATTGGAGATAGAACAAGGCAGCTGGACGGTGGTCATGTTGAGTTTTGTAGAGGTATTGAAAATCCTATTGGAATTAAATGTGGCCCAACTTTAAAAGCTGATGATTTAATTAATCTTTGCAATAGAATTAATCCAAAAAATGAAAAAGGAAAAATTACTCTAATTTCAAGATTTGGTGCCGATAATGTTTCAAAATATTTACCAAAATTAATTAGAGCAATTAAAAAAGAAGGTTCAAATGTAATTTGGTCATGTGATCCATGCCATGGAAATACAATTAAAGCTGCAACTGGATTTAAAACGAGACCATTTAACAGTGTTTTAAAAGAGGTTAAAAATGTATTCGCATGTCATCAAAGTGAAGGAAGTTATGCGGGCGGACTTCATATAGAATTAACAGGTCAAAATGTTACTGAATGTATAGGTGGTGCTCAAAAAATATCAGAAAAAGATTTATCATCTAGATACCATACTCATTGTGATCCAAGATTAAATGCGAACCAAGCATTAGAATTAGCTTTTTTAATTTCTGATGAGATAAAAAAGAATAGCTCATATTCTAAAAATGCAGATAGAGCGGCATCTTAGAATATTGTAAAAAATACCAACTAATAATAACTTATAATTATGAATCCATCTGAAAAAGTAAATTTTATAACTAATTGGATAAAAAATTATGTAAATGAAATGCCTAGCAAAGCTCAGTCATTAGTTATTGGAATTTCAGGAGGAATTGACTCATCAGTATCAAGTACTTTGAGTGCCATGACAGGATTAAAAACTATTGTTTTGTCTATGCCAATTAAACAAAAATCCAACCAACATGATTTAAGCCTTAAGCATCAAGACTGGTTAAATAATAAATTTGAAAATGTTGAAGCTCATACTATTAATCTAGACGGATTATTTTCAGCGTTTTCATCTAGTTTATCAAATTTTGATAATGAACATGGTATGGCAAATTCAAGAGCAAGACTAAGAATGACTACTCTTTATCAAGTAGCAGCTGCTAATAAAGGAATAGTTGTAGGGACAGGAAATAAAGTTGAAGACTTTGGAGTCGGATTTTATACAAAATATGGTGATGGAGGAGTAGATATTTCCCCGATTGCTGATTGCAATAAAACAGAAGTTTGGGAACTTGGAAAAGAACTTGGCATTTTAAGTGAAATTATTAAAGCTGCTCCAACGGATGGTTTGTGGGATGATGGTCGAACAGATGAAGGTCAGCTTGGTTTGCAATATCAAGAATTAGAAGAGGCAATGAATAATCCCAACTCACCTAATAGAGCTAAATACGAAACGATCAGAAAACAAAATTTGCATAAAATGGAGCCAATTCCAGTATGCAAAATTCCCAATTAATCAAATAGATTCACAAATCTATAAATTAAGTATATTTCTAAAATAATGAATAAAGATATTTTTTTAACAAATAATCTTACCAACAAAAAAGAAAAGTTTATCCCTATAAATGAAAAAAATGTAGGTATGTATGTCTGTGGGCCTACAGTATATGATGATCCACATATAGGTAATGCAAGACCAATAGTTGTTTTTGATATTCTTTTTAAAGTACTCAAGAGCAAGTATTCATCAGTTACTTATGTTAGAAATATTACTGATGTTGACGATAAGATAATTAAATCATCTAATGAAAAAAATATATCAATTTCAGATTTAACAAAAACTGTAATTAAAAGTTTTAGTGAAGATTGCAATTATTTAAATTGTGAAAATCCATCACAACAACCTAAAGCAACCGAACACATAGGTTTAATGATTGAAATGATTTTAGAGTTAATTAAAAAAGATTATGCTTATGTAAATAACAATCATGTTTATTTTGAGGTAAAAAAATTTGATGATTATGGTCAATTATCAAATAAAAAATTAAATGAATTAATTGCAGGATCAAGAATTGAAATAAGTGATAATAAAAAAAATTCAGAAGATTTTGTTTTATGGAAACCTTCTTTAGAAAATGAGCCATATTGGGACTCTCCCTGGGGCAAGGGAAGGCCTGGTTGGCATTTAGAGTGTTCTGCGATGTCTAAGAAATTTTTAGGTAATGAATTTGATATTCATGGTGGAGGGATAGATTTAATTTTTCCACATCATGAGAATGAAATAGCTCAATCTAGATGTGCAAACAATACAAAAGTTTTTGCAAATTATTGGCTGCATAATGCATTTATTACTATGTCCAATGAAAAAATGGCAAAATCTCAGGGAAATATTTTAAAAATAAAAGATTTTAGAAACAAAGTAAGTGGACAAGTTTTAAGATTAGCTTTAATAAGCTCTCATTATAAACAACCTCTTGATTGGAATGATAAGTTATTAAACGACTGTCAAAACACCATTGATAAATGGTATAATGTTTATCAGCAATCAAATAAAGATTTAGATAATGAAATTATTCTACCTTTGTATGATGATATCAATACTCCAGGTTATATCGCAAATTTACATAAGCTTTATGAAAAAGCTTACAAAGGAAACGATGAAGATAAACAAATATTTAACTCAGCATGTAATTTTGTAGGTTTACTTAATGAAACTAAAGAAGAATGGCTTAATAATAAAAAAGAAAAAGTAAAAATTAGTGAAGAGGATATTAACAATAAAATTAAGCTAAGAAATAAGGCTCGATTAAATAAAGACTATAAAGAAGCTGATAATATTAGAGATTATCTTTTAGATAAAGGTGTTTTAATAGAAGATAAAGGTGGTAAAACAATTTGGAAATTTAAATGAGTAAGGAAAAGCTTTATATATTTGACACTACCCTAAGAGATGGTGCTCAAACTCAAGGGGTTGATTTTTCAATAAATGATAAAGAAAAAGTATCAGCTTCACTGGACACTCTAGGTGTTGATTATATAGAAGGTGGATGGCCTGGTGCAAATCCTACAGATACTGAATTTTTTAATAAAAATCACGAATTCAAAAATGCCAAACTAACAGCTTTTGGTATGACTAAAAAATCAGAGCATAGTGCTAAAAATGATCCAATGTTAGCCTCCTTAATTAACTCAAAAAGTTCTTCTGTTTGTTTATTTGGAAAATCTTGGGATTTTCAAGTAGATGTTGCCCTTGGAATTACTAACGAGCAAAATTTAGATAATATTAGCGAAAGTGCTAAACATATAGTGGCTTCAGGCAAGGAATTTATGTTTGATGCTGAACATTTTTTTGATGGATATAAATCTAATTCAGATTATGCATTAAAATGTTTGAAATCAGCATTTGATCAAGGTGCAAGGTGGATTGTTTTATGTGATACCAATGGAGGAACTCTTCCATATGAAGTTACTAAAATAGTAACTGAAGTTAGAAAACATATCCCTGGAGAGAATTTAGGTATACACGCGCATAATGATACTGAGAATGCTGTTGCAAATAGTTTAGCAGCTGTTCAAGCTGGAGTTAGACAAATTCAAGGAACAATAAATGGACTAGGTGAGAGATGTGGAAATGCTAATTTAATGTCTTTAATTCCATCTCTATTTCTTAAAAAAGATTTTAGTGAAAATTTTGAATTAAATATCAAACGAGAAAATTTAAAAAACTTAACACAATGTTCAAGATTGTTAGATGAGTTATTAAATAGAAAGCCTAACAAGCATTTGCCTTATGTAGGAGCTTCAGCATTTTCACACAAGGGTGGCATGCACGTGTCTGCAGTTCAAAAAAATCCAAAAACATATGAACATATTGATCCTGAAGAAGTAGGGAATTCACGAAACATTATAATTTCAGATCAAGCTGGTCAATCTAATATAATGTCTAGATTAAAATCAATAGGTATTGAAATTGAAAAAAATGATCCAAAAATAAAAAAACTTTTAGGAGAAGTAAAAGATAGAGAATTTATTGGTTATAGTTATGACGGAGCAGATGCTTCATTTGAACTATTGGCTAGAAGATTGATAGGTGAAATACCAAGATATATATTAATTAGTGAATATGATGTATCAGTTAAAAAAGATAATTCTGGAGAAATTATTTCTTATGCAAAAGCTCAACTTGAAGTTGATGGTCAAAAGATTTTATGTGAAGGTCAAGGTAATGGACCAGTAAATGCTCTTGACAATGCAATTAGAAAAAATGTTAATAAACTTACAAAATATTCTGATTATTTAAAAGATTTAAAACTAGTAGATTACAAAGTAAGAATTTTAAATACAGGAACTGAAGCAGTAACAAGAGTTTCAATTGAAAGTACAGATTCAAAAGGTGTTAACTGGTTCACTATAGGAGTATCACCAAATATAATTGATGCCTCATTCAAGGCACTAATTGATAGCTTGGATTACAAACTATTTAAAGATAAGGCTCCAGCTAGCTTATAATTTTTGATTTATCATTAATAATGTCACCAAATAATATTACTTTTATTTTACATAAGCCCCAGTTATCTGAAAATATTGGTGCATGTGCTAGAGCTATGAAAAATTTTAGCTTTCAAAAATTAACCTTGATTGATCCGAAACCAATTTTTCCAAATGATAAAATTTTTGCAACATCAGTAGGTGCTAAAAATATTATAAACAAAAGCAAAGTATTTGATAGTTTGGAACCTGCTTTAAAAAATGTAGATTATGTAATTGCAACCTCTGCAAGATTTAGAAATAAAAATATTAAGCATATCCAATTAGAAGATTTAAAAAAAATTGATTTTACAAAGAAAATAGCGTTTCTTTTTGGTTCTGAGGCATCAGGATTGTCTAATAACGAAGTTAGTTATGCAAATTATACTCTGCAAATTCCAACTAACCCTGAATTTAAATCTTTAAACTTGTCTCATAGCTTGATTATTATTGCACAATATATTTCTAGCATAATTAAATCTAAAACCATTAATTATAAAAAATCTAAAAAAGTAAAGATAGCATCAAAAAAAGAAATTCGTTCAATGACAAATTTATGTATACAAAATTTAGAGGAAATAAATTTTTTTAGACCTAAAGAGAAGAAGCCCATAATGCTAGAAAATCTTAAGAATATTTTCTATAGAATGGAACTCTCAGCTAAAGAAACCCGTATTTTATCAAGTGTATTCGCCAGTTTGGGAAAAAAACGTTGATTGACAAAATTCTTAGTAAGCTTATAAACCCCATTATTAAATGACAAAAAGATTAAACTCTAAACATAAAGTCGATAGAAGACTAAAAGTTAACCTATGGGGCAGACCTAAAAGTCCGTTTAATACAAGAGCTTATGGTCCAGGACAACATGGACAAACTAAACAGGGTAAACCCTCTGATTACGGAATTCAACTACAAGCTAAGCAAAAATTGAAAGCTTATTATGGCAACATTAATGAGAGACAATTTAGAAATATTTATAAAAAAGCCGCTATGCTTAAGGGTGATACTGGTGAAAACTTAATTGGTTTATTAGAAAGAAGATTAGACGCAATTATTTACAGAGCTAAATTTGCAACTACAATATTTTCAGCAAGACAATTGATTAATCATGGGCATGTAAAAGTTAATGGTAAAAAAGTTAATATTGGAAGTTACATGGTTAAGGAAGAAGACTCGATAGAGATAAGAGACAAGTCTAAACAATTAGCTATCATTGATATTGCATTAGCCAACAAAGAAAGAGAAGCCCCAGAATACATTCAAATGGATGAAAAAAATAAAAAACTTAAATTTGTAAGAATTCCTAAGTTTGAAGAAGTTCCATATCCAATAGTTATGGAACCAAACTTGGTTATTGAATATTATTCAAGATAACATTAATTTTTAAATTTAATTCCCTTATCCTCAAGAATTTTTTTTAGTTCACCATTTTCGTACATTTCTTTTACAATATCACATCCACCAATAAATTCTTTTTTGATATAGAGTTGAGGGATAGTTGGCCAATCACTGTAAGTTTTAATTCCTTCTCTAATATTTTGATCTTCTAAAACGTTTACACTTTGAAAATCTACTTCAAGAAGTTTTAACATATTTGTTACTGCCATTGAAAATCCACACTGAGGAGCATCTGGCGTTCCTTTCATAAATAAACACACTTCATTATTATCGATATGATTTTGTATTAAGTTTTTTGTTTGATCATCCATTACTGTTCCTTTGTTTTAATTGCTAATGCATGTAATTCATTTCCCATTTTACCTTTAAGAGAATTATATACCATTTTATGTTGTTCTATTTTACTTTTACCAGAGAATTGAGCAGAAGTTATTGTTGCTGAATAATGATTACCGTCACCAGCTAAATCTTGAATTTCAACAGTAGCATCCGTAAGTGCTTCTTTGATTAAATTCTCAATTTCTTTTAAATCCATTGCCATTATTTACTCATATAATTAGTTAACCAACTTTTATTCGAAGTTTTTAATTCGTCAATTGTAACTTTTGTCTTATCGTTAATATATAGCTGATTTTCATTTACAACACCTAGTTCGTCAAAGTGAACAGCATTCTTATTAAGCATATCAGTTACTTTTTTGAGGTCTTTTCGAGTTATCTCAATTATGTATCTTCCTTGATCTTCACCAAAAAAATACTCAATTTCATTAATTAAAAATTTTGGTTTTTTAAGATTAATTCCTTTGCTTCCATTAATACACATTTTTGCAACAGCAGTAATTATCCCTCCAATTGATACATCGTGAGCACTTTTTATATAACAAGCGTCTATTAACTTTAATAAAGTTTCTCCATTATTTTTTTCATTAAAAAGATTAATTTCTGGTGGGGGGCCATTTTTTTCATCTAAGATATTTCTAGCAAATAAACTTTGATCAATATGTCCTTCAGTTTTTCCTATTACTAAAACGATATTATCAACTTCTTTAAAATCCATTGTAATCATTTTGCTATAGTCTTTGATCAAACCAACGCCACCAATAGATGGAGTTGGTTTGATACCTTCATCTTTTGTTTGATTGTAAAAAGATACATTTCCAGAAACAACTGGAAATTTTAAATATTCAGCTGCTTCGCTAATTCCTTGAACACATTCAACAAATTCACCCATGCTTTCTTCATGTTCAGGACTTCCAAAGTTTAAGCAATTAGTAATAGCAATTGGTTTTGCACCAACAGAAATTAAATTTCTAAAACTCTCACATACAACTTGTTTTCCACCTGTTGAAGGATGTGCCCAACAATATACAGCGGATGAATCTACTGAAGCTGCAACTGCTTTTTTGGATCCATGAACTCTAACAACACCTGAGTCTCCACCTGGTTTTTGTATAGTATCACCCATAACTGTGTGGTCATATTGTTGCCAAATCCATTCTTTGCTACAAACATTTGGATTTGATAGAACTTTTTTTAAGACATCTATAATTTTTAAATTTTTAAGGTCTTCTTTTTTAATTTTAATTTTTTTTGGGAGTTTTGCTTTTTTCCATTTACGGTCATACATTGGAGAGTTTTCAACTAATGTATTTACTGGAATATCAGCAACTTGTTTATTATCAAAATAAAGTTCTATTTTTTTTGTTTTAGTAGTTTTACCAATTACAGCAAAATCTAAATTCCATTTATCAAATATTTTTTTAGCTTTTTCCTCTTTTCCATTTTCTAAAATAATCAACATTCTTTCTTGACTTTCTGAAAGCATAATTTCATAAGGAGTCATATTTGCTTCTCTACACGGAACTTTATTTAAATTAATTTCGATACCAAGATTTCCCTTTGATGCCATTTCGATACTAGATGATGTTAATCCAGCAGCCCCCATATCTTGAATAGCTATAATTGAATCTCCCGCCATTAATTCTAAGCAAGCCTCTAAAAGTAATTTTTCTGTAAATGGATCACCGACCTGAACAGTTGGTTTCTTTTCTTCAATTTTTTCGTCAAAACTTGCAGAAGCCATACTAGCACCATGGATACCATCACGACCTGTTTTAGAACCAACATAGATTACAGGTTTATTTAATCCTGCGGCCTTAGAATAAAAAATCTTATCTTTTTTGACCAATCCTAAAGTCATTGCATTTACTAAAATATTTCCATTATAGGAGCTATCAAAGCTTGTTTGACCAGCAATAGTTGGAACACCCATGCAGTTTCCGTAACCTCCGATACCATGAACTACTCCTCTTAGTAAATTTTTAGTTTTTTTATGTTGAGGGGAACCAAAATGAATTGAATTTAAATTAGCAATAGGCCTTGCTCCCATTGTAAATACATCTCTCATTATTCCACCAACACCAGTAGCAGCACCTTGGTAGGGTTCGATAAAAGAGGGGTGGTTATGACTTTCAATTTTAAATACAATTGCATCATTGTCTCCAATATCTACAACTCCAGCATTTTCTCCTGGTCCTTGGATAACTTGCTTTCCTTTAGTCGGAAGTTTTTTTAAATGAAGTCTAGATGATTTGTATGAGCAGTGCTCATTCCACATTGCTGAAAAAATACCAAGCTCAGTGATATTTGGTGTCCTTTTAAGGAGCTCACAAATTTTTGTGAACTCGTCTTTTTTAAGTCCATGATCTTTTGCTACTTGTTCATTTACAGTCATTTAATGTTGTTAATTAAATTGTTAAAAAAAAGTGAACCATCTTCACCAGAAAGATAAGGGTCAATCATTCTTTCAGGATGAGGCATCATTCCTAAAACATTTTTTTCTTTATTAAAGATTCCAGCAATATTTTTTATAGAACCATTTGGATTAAATTGATTTTCAATCTTTCCTTCTTTATTACAGTAATTTATTGCAATTTGTTCATTGTCTTCAATTTCTTTTAATTGATCTTTTGTGCAAAAATAGTTTCCTTCATTATGAGCAATATGAAACTCCAACACATCATTATTAATATTTTTAAAATAAGTATTTTTTTTGTTATTAATTTTTAAAAATACATTTTTACAAATAAATTCTAAGTATTTGTTTCTTAATAAAACTCCTGGAACCAAACCAGATTCAACTAAAATTTGAAAACCATTACAAATACCCATTACCATTCCACCTGAGTTGGCAAAATTAATAACAGATTTCATTATTTTTGACTTGGATGCCATACTTCCGCATCTGAGATAATCTCCATAAGAAAAGCCACCAGGCAAAACTACTAAATCACTTTTAGGAAGTTCAGCATCATCATGCCAAACCATTTTATTTTTAAAGCCAAATTTTTTAAGAGCAACATCCATATCTCTATCACAATTTGAGCCAGGAAATGTAATGACAGATGATTTCATTAATTATTGTGCATCAATAATTTTATAATTTTCAATAACGAGGTTAGCTAAAAGTTTTTTACACATTTCTTCAACTTTATCTTTAGCTTTTTTTTGATCATTTTCTTTAGTGTCTATTTCAAAATACTTTCCTTGTCTTACTTCATTAACATCATTAAAACCCATGCCATCTAATGTTTGATGTATAATTTTACCTTGAGGATCTAATACATCTTTTTTTAGAGTTATGATTACCGAAACTTTCATTTTTGCTTTCTTTTAATTAAAGATAAGTTAGTAACGTTCACTGCTGAAACATTTGATTGTTCATGAAGTATTCCAAGTCTTTTTGCTACTTCAGTATATGCTGGAATTAAATCACCTAAGTTATTCCTAAATCTATCTTTGTCTAGCTTTTTATCAGTTATGCTATCCCAAAGCCTGCATGTATCAGGACTAATCTCATCAGCTAATATAACTTCTTCTTTTCCATTAATTTTTACTCTTCCAAACTCTAATTTGAAGTCAATCAACTTAATTCCAACCCCTCTGAACATACCAATCATAAAATCATTAATTCTTAAAATCATTTTTTTAACTTTATCTATCTCTTTTTTAGAGGCCCAATCAAAAGCTACAATATGTTCTTCTGCAATCAGTGGATCTCCTAATTTGTCGTCTTTTAAACAGTATTCAATTAGAGGTTCTCTTAAAACTGTACCATCTTCAATACCTAGTCTTTTAGTAATTGATCCAGTTGCAACATTTCTAACAATAAATTCAATTGGAATAATTTCAACTAACATAATAAGTTGTTCACGCATATTGAGTCTTTTTACTAGATGATTTTTTATTCCAATTTGGGATAAGTTTAAAAGAATATGCTCAGAAATTCTATTATTCAAAACCCCCTTACCATCAATGGTACTTTTTTTTTGATTATTAAATGCAGTCGCGTCGTCTTTAAAATATTGAATAACTAAATTTTTATCATTTGTTGAATAAATGATTTTAGCTTTACCTTCGTATAGTTTTTTTCCTTTTTTCATTACTTAAAAACTCTTCTAAAGATGAAATTTACATTTTTAAAGTGTTTTGCGTAACTAAATATAGATTTTAGTTTTTTAAGTGTGATCTTACTCATTATTAGCTTATCTGAACTAATAACATCAAACAAATTTAAATTTTCAGCAAAACATTTTTTAGCATAATTCTGAACAATTCTATAAGATTGCTCTCTTCTCAATCCTGATTTTGTTAACTCCAGCATTACTTCTTGTGAAAAAATCAATCCTTTGGTGATATTTAAATTTTCTAACATCTTTTTAGGATAAACAATCATATTGTCTAAAATACTTGTAAGTCTTACTAAAGCAAAATCAGTTGTAATATTTGCATCTGGTCCAATATTTCTCTCTACACTTGAATGTGAAATATCTCTTTCATGCCAAAGTGCAATATTTTCCAGAGCAGGTATAACTGTACTTCTAACCATTCTTGCAAGACCTGTTAAGTTTTCACTTAATATTGGATTTTTTTTGTGAGGCATTGCAGATGAACCTTTTTGATTTTTTGAGAAATATTCTTGTAGTTCATAAACCTCAGTTCTTTGTAAATGTCTTATTTCAATAGCCACTCTTTCAATGGAACCAGCAATGATACCAAGAACTGAAAAATAAAAAGCATGTCTATCTCTTGGAATTACTTGAGTTGAAATTGGCTCAACTTTTAATCCCAGTTTTTTTGCAACATGTTTTTCAATTTTAGGGCTTATGTTAGCAAAGGTACCAACAGCGCCAGAAATTGCACATGTTGATACTTCATCTATTGCATCCACTAATCTTTTTCTATTTCTTCTAAATTCTTGATAAAAAGAAGCTAATTTTAGACCAAATGTAATAGGCTCAGCATGTATACCGTGACTTCTGCCCATGCATGGTGTGTATTTATATTTTTTTGCCTGTTTTTTAAGAACTTTTAAAATTTGATCTAAGTCTTTTAGTATTATTTTACCTGATTGAACCATTTGAATGTTAAAACTGGTGTCCACTACATCTGATGAAGTCATTCCTTGGTGTAAATATCTTGCTTTTATTCCTGCTCTTTCAGTTACTGATGTTAGGAATGCAATAACGTCATGTTTTACCTCAGACTCTATTTTATGAATTCTGCTTACATTAATTTTAGCTTTTTTCTTTACAACTGAAGTAACTCCTTTTGGTATTTGACCAAGTTTTTCCATCGCTTCAGCAGCAGCTACCTCAACATCTAGCCAAATTTTATATTTATTTTCCTCTGACCAAATGTCAGTTAATTCTTTTCGAGAGTATCTTTTAATCATTAATTATTTAAATATGGAGGCTTTGAATAACCTTTAGCAGATTCTGTAAAAATTTCATAACCATTTTCAGTAATTCCCAATGTATGCTCAAATTGTGCTGAAAAAGATTTATCTTTTGTAACAGCAGTCCACCCATCATTTAACATTTTTACATCATATTTTCCTGAATTAATCATAGGCTCAATAGTAAAAGTCATACCTGGCCTTAGATCCATTCCTGAATTTTTACTTCCGTAGTGTAAAATATTTGGTGGTTCATGAAATGTTGTACTTATTCCATGTCCACAAAAATCTCTTACTACAGAAAATCCTTTGTCTTCAATGAAAGATTGAATTTCATACCCTATATCTCCCAATCTAATTCCGGGTTTTAAAATTTTAATTGCTCTCATCATTGACTCATGAGTTGCATCAATAAGATTATTTAATTTTACAGAAGTATTACCTATAGAAAACATTCTACTAGTGTCTCCATAATATTCATTTACAATTGCTGTTACATCAATATTGATGGCATCCCCATCTCTTAAAATTCTATCAGATGGAACTCCATGACACACAACATGATTTAAAGATGTACATAAAGATTTTGTAAATCCTCTGTAATAAAGTGGTGCTGAGTATCCACCATTATCTCTGATAAATTCATATCCTAATTTATCTATATGATCTGTTGAAATGCCTTCTTTAATGTTGTCTGTTAACATATCTAAAGTTTGAGCTGCTAATTTTCCTGCGACTCTCATTTTTTCAAATTTTTCTTTATAATCAGTCATCTACAATTTTTAGTTTTTTATCTATAAAAATTTTTTTAGAACTTATATTACATCTATAGGCTAAAAAGTTAACTCCTGCTTTTTTCGCAATTAAATAATTATTATAATATTCAGCATCAATATCTTTAGCTATCTTGAATTTTTCCATATTTTGTATCTGAACTAAAAATAATAAGTAGCTTTTATAACCTTTTTTTATGGCATCAATAAGAGTAAGCAAGTGTTTTGTACCTCGAGCTGTAATAGCATCTGGAAACTCAGCAGTGTCTTTATCCCTAAATAGGGTAACATTTTTAACTTCTACAAAGCTTTTTTGTTTATTTTTTTCAATTAAAAAATCAAATCTAGTTTCTTTATTAAAAAATACCTCTGGTTTAATTAGATCACAATTTTTAAGTTCTTTAATAAGATTATTTTCTAAAGCATGTTGAGCTATTTTATTTGCCATGTGAGTGTTTACGCCCACCAGATTTTTTCTTGTCATTATAATCTCAAGACCATATTTAAGTTTTCTCTTAGGGTCATTATTTGGAAGTAAATAAACGTCATTACCTTCATTTAATAATCCTTTCATCGAACCAGTATTTGGACAATGTGCTGTAACTACTTCTTTAGCCAATTTAACATCAGTAAAGAACCTTTTATATCTTTTGATTAATTTGCCTTTTATTAAAGACTTGGTAAATTCCATTTCTAAATTATACATTTAAAATGATCAAAAAAACAAAAGTTAATTCCGCAATATTAATTATAGGTAATGAAATTTTGTCTGGAAGAACTCAGGATACAAACACTTCAACTATAGCAACTTGGCTAAATTCAATTGGTGTAAAGGTGGAGGAAGTTAGAGTAATTCCTGATATAGAAAAAACAATTATTAATTCACTTAATTTTTTAAAAACAACCTATGATTATGTTTTTACATCAGGAGGTATTGGTCCTACTCATGACGATATTACAGCAGAATCAGTTTCTAAAGCATTTGGATTAAAATATGAGATACATAAAGAAGCTTATAAAATTTTAGAAGCATATTATAAACCAGGGGAATTTAATGAAGGTAGACAGAAAATGGTATGGATGCCAGAGAATGCTAATTTAATTTTAAATCCTACTAGTGGAGCACCTGGGTTTAGTGTTGAAAATGTATTTTGTTTACCTGGAGTACCATCAATTTTAAAATCTATGTTAGGAGGTCTAACCAATAGTATTGTGGGGGGTGACCCTATCTTAAGTTTAACTATAAGTTTAAGAACTGTTGAAAGTGAAATAGCAAGTTCTATAACAAAAATTCAAGATAATAACAAAGATGTTGAAATTGGAAGTTATCCTTTTTTTCAAGCAGGAAAATTAGGAGTTTCAATTGTAATTAGATCCGAAGATCAATTAAAAATTGATGATTGTAATTCTCAAATTTTAGAATTCGTTAATGAAAAAAAAATTGAAGTTGTAGATCGTTAAATGCTTTATTTTGCTTATGGCAGTAATTTGAATCACTTTCAAATGAAACGAAGATGCAAGGATAGTGTTTTTTTAAAAAAAATTAATCTTAAAAATTTTAAATTAACGTTTAGAAGTAAATATAGAGCAGCAGATATAGAATCTAAAAAAAATTCAATTGTTCCAGGAGGTTTATTTGAGATTTCAAAAAGTGATGAAAAAAAACTTGATGTCTATGAAGATTTCCCAACATTATATAAAAAATATTATTTCTATTATTACGGTAAAAAAGTAATGACATATATAATGGTAAACAAATCACCTTTTAAATTTCCTACAGAGCGATATTTGAATGTTGTTAAACGTGGTTATAAAGACTGCGGTTTAGATAACAAACACCTTAATAAAGCCCTTGTTTGCTTTTAATATCAAAAAATATATCGAAAAACCTTACAAAGACCTATTTTGAGTTTCTTTATTATTTTTTTTTTAAATTATTACTGTAAACATTAAGTAATGAAATTTATTAAAATTATCATATTTACATTTTTTAGTTCATTGATCACTTTTGCAAGTTCTGCAAATGATAAAGTTGGCATGACACATGAACTTGGTTGGCTAGTTACTGGCCTTTATGATTACAATGAGCCAGAATTTATGGAAAATAAAAGTGATCATTTTTTTTGGTACAAAAATGTTGGTCTACTTTATAATTTTAAAAAAAGTTTCTTAGTAAATGATTATTTAACTGAATTTGAATTAGATTCTGATGTTAGACGTATTGAATTTGATTACGCAAGCGCCCAGGGAGCAAATATAAAAAAAGTTAAGAATGAGACCTATAATTTAAGAGCCTTGTATGGCTTGCAATTGACAGATGATTTAATGTTAAAAACTGGAATAGGTTACCGTTATTTAAAAGATCCAGGTGGAGGAACTCACGATTCTAATGGTGGATTTCGTTATGATCGTCTTCAGGAGTATCGTTATGTTCCGTTCTTAGCAGAATTAAAAATGCCAATCCACAAAGTTGATGGAGAATTAAAATTTGAGTTTGATTATATTTTTTATGGTTATCATCAAGCTTTATTTGGAGTAGGAGGTGGTGCAAATAGAGATGCTCATTTTAGAAATGATGATGGTTATATGGTTAAAACATCTTATAAAATGCCATTTGAAGGTTTTGGGTTTGTATTGGAGCCTTATTATGAATTTCAAAGTGTTGAAGAATCTAATGTAGCCAGAGGTTTTTTAGAACCTTCCAATACAACAGATGAATTTGGGATGAAATTTTCAAAAATTTTTGGTGAAAATAAACTTAAAACTATTCCAAAAGCTAAAAGAGTCCAAAGTATGAGTGATGACTATTATTTTGGTTTAGGTTTAATAGAAACAGAAGTTGAATCTGGATTATCACAACTGACAGGTACAGCAAAATTAGATGAGAAAGATATTGGTGAACAAGTTTTTGCAGGAATGAATTTTAATGAATATTTAGATTTAGAATTCGCTTTTACTAAATTTGGAGAATCAGTATTAACCTGTGGAATAAATGATCAATTTGTTACAGATGGTAGATTTCAAAATGGAAGACATGCTAATGGAACACTATTAAATTGTATTACTTCTCAAAACAAAGTTTCAATTAACATTCATACAAATTCTGTATCAGCAGCACTAAAACCAAATTATGATATTCAGATTAATGATGATTTTAGTGTTAACGTGTTTGGATCGGTTGGATTAAATCGATGGGACCAAAGTGAAACAACATTAGTCTTAACTGGAGCAGGAGGAACAGGTAGCACTACAGTATTTAACTATGGAGGATATGATCCTTTTTATGGTTTTGGTGCAACAGTTAGCTACAAGGATCTAAATTTTTCTATAGAGTATGACGAATACGACATGTATTATGATGCTGAAGCAGTTAGAGCATCCTTATCTTATAATTTCTAATTAAAGAAACATTAAACCCAAACAGCTATGCCTCAGGTTTATTGAATATTGTTATAGGATAATATGGGAGAACTATAGCAAGACAAGAGCATGAATAGATAGTATTGTTGTAATACTATGTTGACAATTTTGCTCACTTTTGTTCCTTCTATAGTATTGTTATTTTATTTTACATTATCAGATAGATTTAAAGAACCTAAGGGGACAGTTATATTAATTTTTTTTCTAGGTTTTTTAATATGTTTACCTGCAGGAATTTTAAATGGTTTAAGTCATGATTTTTTTTACGATGGATCAAAATATTCGGAAAATCTAACTAGTAGTTTTTTAGGTCCTGCATGGGCAGAAGAATTATTAAAATTTTCAATTCTTTATTTAATTGTATTAAAAAGAAATGAATTTAATGAGCCTATGGATGGACTAGTATATGGCGTTGTTGTTTCACTAGGTTTTGCGACATATGAAAATTATACTTATGTATAT
Source organism: Pelagibacterales bacterium SAG-MED46 (assembly GCA_014653455.1). GTDB lineage: Bacteria > Pseudomonadota > Alphaproteobacteria > Pelagibacterales > Pelagibacteraceae > Pelagibacter. The sequence continues at coordinate 29,717 of JACWEN010000006.1, forward strand.
GAGTGGGCGGAAATAATAGCAAAAGAAAAGGGCTTTGATTTTGCTGAATTATCATACTTGGTAGCATTAGCAAGATCTTATTCTGCTATACCAATGCATGGTCTTAATGGTGCTGTCATGGGTTATTACTTTGGGATGTATGTCTTCACGGGCAATAAAAAATTTTTAATATTGTCATTAGCTTTGCCATATTTATTTCATGGTTTTTATAATTTTCTTATGTGGCCATATCCTATGATAATAATTGGAATTTTAGTTATTTTTTCTTTTTATTTACATAGCGAACTTAAGAAAAAACAAAAATTAAAAAAAAATGAAAAAGAAATTAAAATAGTAAAATAAAAAATGAATTTTTCAGAGTCTTTAAATACTTGTGTTAAAAAATATTTTGTTTTTGAGGGAAGGGCTAGTAGATCTGAATATTGGTGGTTTCAATTAATAGTTTCACCCTCATATTTTATTTCAACATTTCTAGAAAATGAAATCTCCTATTTATTTCTTGGAATAACATTATTTACCCTAATTCCAGCAATTTCTGCAGGGGTGAGAAGATTACATGATACGAACCGATCAGGATTTTTTTTATTAATAAGCTTTATTCCATTTATTGGAGGAATTATACTATTGTTCTTTTTAATTCCAAAAGGGACAAAAGGAAAAAATAGATTTGGTTCTGATCCATTGAAAAAGGTTGCTAGAAAAAGAAATAAAAAAAAATGAAATCAAGAAGAAAATTTATTAAATCATCTTTGTTAGGATTAACTGCTTTAACATTTCCTAATATGATTAAAGTTCATGCTAATCAAGATTATGATGTTGTCATAATTGGAGCAGGTGCTGCGGGACTTGCTGCTACAGAAGAATTAATCAAATCAGGAAAAAAGGTTATATGTCTAGAGGCATCGAATAGGATCGGAGGCAGGGCTCTTACTGATAATCAAATTTTTGGTGAACCTTATGATCTTGGTGCATTATGGTTAGATAATGGAAATACAAATCCTTTTAAGTTATTTGGTGAAAAAAATTCAAATTTTAATTTGTACAAAGAAAGATCAGAGGAAATGTATGCTCTTTATAGTGGACAAAAAAGAATTTCAAATGATGGTGAAATATGGAAAGTTTTTGATGGCATAGAAGCTGGAATTGCAAAAAGTAGAAAAGATATTTCGCCATCAGAAGTGGTTCCCTATCAAGATCATAGATGGTTTGACACTATGCATATGATAATTGGAGCTTGGGAGATGGGTAAAGATTTTACAAACTACTCATGTAAAGATTTTAATTATGATTATGAAATTCCTGAGTCTGCACCTTGGCATTGCAAAGAAGGTTTTGGTTCGTTGGTAGTAGATATGTTTAAAAACATTCCAGTTCAGCTAAATACAAAGGTTAGTAAAATTGATTGGAGTGGGAGTGGGGTAAAGGTTTTAACCGATAAAGGAGAAATTAAAGCTAATAAATGTATTTTAACTGTTTCAACTGGAGTACTGGCTTCTGATCAAATTAAATTTACTCCTAATTTACCTACTGAAAAACAAGAGTCATTTTCTAAAATCTCTATGGGTCATTACAATCGACTTACTTTTAAATTTAAGAAATTATTTAAGAAAAAAGCTAAAGATACATATTTATATTATAGAGTTGATAGTCAAAATGCTAAATCACCAGAGGGTTTAGGTATCACTATAAATCCATCTGAGTCAAAATTATGTATGTGTGATCCTGGAGGAGACTTTGGAAAAGAATTATTAAAATCTGGTGAACAAGCATCTCTTGATTTTGGAATGAGTGAATTAAGGAAAATTTTTGGTAATAAAATTGATAAAGATTTGATTAAATCTCACGCAGTTGATTGGTCATCAAACCCTTTATTTTTAGGTGCTTGGGCATCTGCTGAACCTGGTGCATTTGAATATAGAAAAATCTTAAGAAGTTCAGTTGGAGATAGAATATATTTTGCAGGTGAAGCAACATCAAAAGAATGGGGTACAGTTGCAGGTGCACATAATAGTGGAGTTCTAGTTGCAAATAAAGTTATTAATATATGAAAAATAAATTTTTAATTTATATTTTTTTTGTATTTTGTTTTACAAATATTTTCAGTTTAAGTCATTCAATGAATATATATAAATATCCAGATTTTAATATAAGTCGTGAAGAATGTGATAATATTTTAGAATCTATGAATTATCCTAATCCAGACTATATTTCTGAAGAGCCCGTAACAGTTTATGTTGATTTACTTGTAGAAAAAATATTTGAAATCAATGGTAAAGAGATGGAGTTTGAAGCTTTTTATTCTATGTGGCATGATTGGAAAGAAAAAAGATTAACGGAGACTTTGAAAAAACTTAACTTGTTTGATGATACAGGAAAAAGAACTTACTTGTGTACTTATAATCCTATAGAACTATGGGGTAAAGCAAATAGATTGTTTTATCCAACAATAGAATTTTACAATAAAAAATCAAAAACAAACGTCAATCTTGGAGGAGATGCTGATTGGGTTGACATTTATAGTGATGGAATGGTTGGAACAAGATTAAGAGATAGCGCAAAGTTTTCTGCTAATTTTGATTTTAGACGCTTTCCATTTGATACTCAGGTATTGAGTTTTGAATTATGGTCTGAATTTCCATCCACACTTGTTGAAATAGCTCCAGAACCTATTTCAATGCCAGTTTATAAAGAAACCAAATTTTTTTTTACAGATGGTGATATCCAGATTCCAGGTTGGGATTTAGAAAAAGTAGATTATTATAACTATGATTATGTTGACAATGATAAGTTACCATATCAGGGATTTTATCTAGATTTAACAATTAAAAGACAAACGTCTTACTACTTATTTAAAATAATATTACCAATTATATTTATACTTGTGATTTCTTGGTCAGTTTTTTGGGTTAGAGGGTCCCAATTAGAAGCTAAAGTCAATGTAACAATAGTATGTTTATTGTCTTTAATTGCTTATAACTTTATTATTGATGAAGATCTTCCAAAATTATCTTATTTAACTTTTTTAGATTGCTTTATACTCTTGTCATATTTTTATACAGGCACAGCAACCATTCTCTGTGTTTATTCATTCCTTAGAAAACTTAAATCAGGTAGAGATCTTAGTGTAGTTGATAGGTATGCTCAGTTTATAGGTCCAATAAGTTATTTTGCTATATTATTTATCTTATTAACATATTTTTATAATTTAGAGGCTGCAAAAGGTTTATTCTTAGGTAGCAGGTTTATTAATTAATTTTTAACGGTTAGTTTTTTATTTGCTAAAGACATTAATGTTTTAAAAAGAAATATTAAGAAAAAAAGACTTAAAATTTGAGATAAAACTCCAAATAAAATAAAATAATTTTTTTGTCTTTCGTGTTTACTTTTTTCATCTAAAAACCGTGTCGATTCCTTAAAATAAAAATCAAAAGTTAACCTGTGAGCATCATTTATTTTTTCTAAATATCTATAATGTAAAAAATAATAATTTAATAAATCAGTATATTTTTTTCTAATAAGATAAAATTTGTCAATATTAGAGATACCATAGTCTATAGATAGAATTTTTTTTCTCTCTATATCCAGTTTTTTGGTAAAATGATCATGTGTTTTTAATGAGTTTTCTAAATTTATTTTATTTAAACCTTTAATTGCTTTAATTGTTTTTTCATCATTATGGATATTAAGATCAAACTTTCTAACCTGTATTCCTTTAAAAAAACTGTATGCTAGATCGCATTCATTTAAAATATCATATCCTAATGTTTGGTATCTTGAAGTAAAAATTGTTTTAAGATTATTAAAAAAATTTTGTCCAATATTTTCATCAAATGTTAATTTAATCAGATTATCATTAAACAATACCGATACAGCATCCTGCAAAAAAGATTGTCTATCTTCAAAAAAGTTTTTTTTTACTTGAATTCTGGACATTAAATCTCTTGTGGTAAACATTACATTTTTACTAGCTAAATAATTATTAAATGATCTTTTATATAAGAAGTTTTTTTCTCTAATCTTATCTTCAGAATAAATAACCATCTGATCGAAAATAAAAGAAGACACAGTAAATAAACCTACTAAAATAATTAAACCTAAAATTCTTACATTTAAAGTCATTTGATATTTTGTATTTCCCTTCTAGTTGTTATTATTTCCATTACCTGAACAATGATAAAAATTATTAATTGAAAGAAAAAAGCAAATATGATGAATTTTTTAGACTCTTTTGAATTTTTTGATATTTCTTGAAAATTTTTAAGATTATCGTTTTTTATATTATTGTAAATTTTTTGTAACGTTCCAGATATTAATGAATAATGATGAAGCTGATCATTTATATATATTACAAATGTGTCATAATAATTTTGATAACTTTTTAAACTTTCAGGTTTAATTACCTTAATACCTCTGTCTAGTTTAAATTCTTTGTGATCTTTATCAATTTTATTTCTAATTTTTAAAAATTCCTCTTGGTTTTTAGAGTTTTGCTTTAAATCATCAAATACTTTTTTATCAACATTTTTAAGCATTGTATCATCTTTAATATCAATAAAATCCTCAAAATTTTTTATAACCATAAAACCGTTAGATAAATAATTACTAAGATGAATTACTGGACGATAATACAATTCATATTCATCAAATAATTGTCCTACTTTTGAATAAAAAAAATAATTTATGATGTCATTATTTTTTTTAATATCATTTGATATACTCTCTAAACCTAAAACTTTTGTTGGAATTGCAAGTGAGCTTGCTGATAGAACATCTAATAAATTATCATTTGTTGCAATTTTTTTTTCGATATCAGTAATTTTTGATTCATAATAGATTGATATGAGAGTACTTGAAATAGCAAATATGCTTAAAAAAATTGCAAGATTTAAAAAAATATTTATCTTGTTTATTCCTTTTGTAGCTAGTGAAATTTTTAAAAAATTAAATAAAAACCTATAACGCATTGACTAAGGTTCTCTCTTTTTTTGACTTTTATAATCTGTTTTTTCACCTAAATTTAATTTAAGTTTAAGTTCTGCAATTTTTTTTTCTAATTCCATAACTTCTATCGAAATTTGCTCTTTCTCTTTTTCGTCAACTTTATCATCATCAAGAGCTTTTCTAGTTTCTTCCATTACATCACCAATACTTTCACCTAATCTTAGCAAATTATTGATTATCTCATCACTATTGTCGTGATCTTTTCTATTAGCTATTTCTTTCTTAAGTAAGGTTTCATACGCAGTTAAAAAAGGAGTTCCTTTACCTAATTTTTTACAATGAATATCAAGCTCTAGACCATCTTGAATGTGTAGCTGTCTATCTTTAAAATTTGGGTTACTTATATTTTCAATTGCTTTTCGTTTTTTTTCAATAACTATTTCAATATTTTTGTAACCAATTTCGTCAGCTAAATCTTTCAAAACTCTTTCAAAAGAGTAGGGCTTTCTTGGATAACCTTTTTTGCTAGTCATATATTTAGAATAATAGAAATTCATCCGTAGGCAAAGTCTTAAGTTAACCTACGGGTAAACAATTTTTAAATGATTATATCTATGGTGTGTTTAATTTTATTGTCCTTTAAACACAAAAGAAGATTAAGAGGAAATGAGCTAATTGATCTTTTAGGTTTCATAGCCTTTTCTTTCTACAATTTGTGAATTCCTCTTAATCCTAAACACTAACAAAGAGGAGAAAATGAAGAAAATAAAAGTAGAGCAACAAAAAAGTAATGATGAAATGATGATTGAGCTTCCTAGAGGAGTATTTGGCTATTTGGGAATACTCTTAATAGGATTTGCAGTTGTAGATTATGCTGCATCTAGAATGGGTACAAATTTAACCGCATTCTTAGGACCTATGTCACAGTTCACCCCAATTGCAGCAGGTTTAATTGGAGGAATATTTTTAACCATAAGCGATAAAAGTGAATAAATCATCATCAACATCCCCTGTAATGGAACAGCGGATTTTAATTAAACAAAGGAGATAAAATG
>JACWEN010000060.1 GCA_014653455.1 Pelagibacterales bacterium SAG-MED46
TTACAGCTGGAATAGGATCAGATCATGTTGATTTACAAGCTGCTATGGATAATAAAATTGATGTTGTTGAGGTAACTTTTTGTAATTCAAGATCTGTTGCTGAACATATAGTTATGATGATAGTTTCTATGGTAAGAGATTACCATAACCAACACAGAATAGTAAATGAAGGTGGTTGGAATATTGCTGATGCAGTTCAAAGATCTTATGACGTTGAAGGAATGCATATTGGGACTGTGGCTGCTGGACGTATAGGACTAGATGCATTAAGAAAAATGAAACCTTTTGATGTACACTTACACTATTTCGATAGACACAAATTACCTGACAGTGTCGAGAAAGAATTAAACTTAACTTTCCATGAGTCAGTTGAGTCAATGGTAAAAGTTTGTGATGTAGTAACTATAAATTGCCCTCTTCATCCTGAAACTGAAAATTTATTTGACGATGTTTTGATCGGTAAAATGAAAAAAGGTGCATATATTGTAAATACTGCTAGAGGGAAAATCTGTAATCGAGAAGCAATTGCAAAAGCGTTGAAAAGTGGTCAACTAAGTGGATATGCTGGCGATGTATGGTTTCCTCAACCAGCTCCTAACGACCACGTATGGAGAACAATGCCAAATCATGGAATGACTCCTCACACATCTGGAACATCTTTGTCAGCTCAGACTAGGTATGCAGATGGAGTTAGAGAAATTCTAGAATGCTTTTTTGAGGGAAAAGAGATCAGAGACCAATATCTTATTGTTAAAGATGGCCAATTAGCAGGTATGGGAGCCCACTCTTATAGTAAAGGTTCAGCAACAGGTGGATCTGAGGAGGCTGCGAAATATAAGAAAAAATAAAACTTTCTTAAATTTTATCAAAGGTATGCTACCGAAAGTAGCTACCTTTAGTATTATAGACTCAATTTATCTTTATTGTATACGATACCTCATGAGGTTTATAATAGTCTTAATTTTAAATTTTGTAACCATAATAGAAGCTTTAGCGCTTGAAAAAAGTAAAGCTTATTTTGCCGGTGGTTGTTTCTGGTGTGTAGAAGAATCTTTTGAAAAGTTAGATGGAGTTAAAGAGGTAATTTCAGGATACTCAGGCGGCACTACTGAAAATCCAACTTACAAAGAAGTTACATATGGTGATTCGGGTCACTTTGAAGTTGTTGAAATAATATATGATAATAAAATCATATCCTACGAAAAATTACTAGAAAATTTTTGGATTAATATTGATCCATTCGATGCTTATGGTCAGTTTTGTGATAAAGGATATAGTTATAGATCTGTTGCTTTTTATCAAAATAATAAAGAAAAAAATTTTATAGAAAGAGATATGAAAAAATTAGAAAAAAAGTTTAATAAAATAGTTGTCACATACATAAGAAAATTTGAAAAATTCTATGAAGC
>JACWEN010000061.1 GCA_014653455.1 Pelagibacterales bacterium SAG-MED46
ACATAAGACATTCCAGCACAACCACCTGTTTTAACTGATACTCTTACACCTAATGAATCTTTTTCAGCCTTAGACATAATTTGTTTAATTCTTAATGCTGCATTATCACTTAATTTAATTATAGGGCTCATTATAAATTCAACTCCAATTTTGCTGCTTCAGACATCATATCTTTATTCCAAGGAGGATCCCAAACTAATTCAAGATCAACATCATCAATGCCTTCAACTTGCATCGCTCCTTCTTTAACTTCTTTTGGTAAACTTTCAGCCACAGGACAATTAGGGGTTGTTAGTGTCATTTTAATTTTAGCAAAGTTATCATTTTCAACTTTTATATCATAAATTAAACCTAACTCATAAATATTAACTGGCAATTCAGGATCATAAATTTTTCTAATTTCCTCAATAATTTGTTCTTTTTTTATCCATATCTGATTAATTTTCTGTTTTAACTTCTTCTTTTTTATCATCAAAAGCAGAAACTAAAGTATGCCATGATAAAGTTGCACATTTCACTCTCATTGGGTATTGTTTTACTCCTGATAAACACATTAGTTTTGTTTTTTCATCATCTTCTAAATTATCTGATTTTAATTCAGGATTTTCTTTAATCATTCCTAAAAAATCTTCAACAATCTCTTTAGCCTCATGTTCATTTTTTCCTTTGATTAGATCAGTCATAATTGATGCAGATGCCATTGAAATAGCACATCCACTTCCTTCAAAAGAAATATCTTCAACAATTTTTTGTCCGTTAAGTTTTAAATAAACATGCACATTGTCTCCACATAAAGGGTTATGACCTTTGGCATCTTTGTTAAAGTCATCAGTCTTACCAAGGTTTCTTGGATTTTTACCGTGCTCTAATATTATTTCTTGATATAATTCTTTTAAGTTCATTATAAATTAAATATTTTTTTACAATTATTTATAGCTTCATTAAGTTTATCAAGGTCATCTTTAGTATTATAAATTCCAACTGATGCTCTTGAGCTTGCTGGTATATTTAATTTATCATGAAGTATTTGACAGCAATGATGACCTGCTCTTATTGCTACACCATCTTCATCTAATATAGTTGCTACATCGTGAGGATGAATTCCTTCTATGGTAAAAGATAAAACGCCACCTTTATTTTTTGGATTGCCTATTAGCTTAACAGAATTATTTTTTTGTAATAGCTCTTGTCCATATTCAACTAATTCTGCTTCATGCTTCATCACATTGTCTATTCCAACACTCTCTAAAAATTTAATAGATTGATCGAATGCTATTACTTGAGCAGTCGCCATAGTTCCCGCCTCATATTTATTAGGTAAATCACCATAGGAAATCCTATCTTTTTTAACTTCATTAATCATACCACCTCCACCTTGATAGGGTGGTAATTCCTCTAGCCAC
>JACWEN010000062.1 GCA_014653455.1 Pelagibacterales bacterium SAG-MED46
ATGTGTCTTTGGCTCATCCAACTTCTAATGGATTGATGAATGCATGTGAGGATGCAATAAAAAAATCAAATATAGAATATCAAAGAAATGGAACCTATGTTGTTATGGAAGGACCTCAATTTTCTACATTGGCAGAATCTAATCTATACAGGTCATGGAAAGCAGACGTAATTGGAATGACAAATATGCCAGAGGCAAAACTCGCAAGAGAAGCTGAAATTAGATATGCATCTGTATCTATGGTCACTGATTTTGATTGTTGGCATCCAGATCATGAAAATGTTGATGTTCAGCAAGTAATTAATATTTTACTAGGAAATGCTAAAAAAGCAAAAATAATGATTAAAAATTTAATTGATAATTTTGAAGATCATATTGATCCAAATGATCCAACAAATAATTGTTTAGATGTAGCAATAATAACAGCTCCAGATAAAAGAACTCAAAAAACAAAAAATAAACTTCAAACCATAGCTGGAAGAGTTTTAAAAAAATGAAAAAATTTTTATTCATTGTCATTTCAAGCTTAATTATTTGTAGTACCGCGTCAGCAAAAAAAAATTTTTCAAGAGGTTATTTTTTTGATTTAATTGAAGATAAAGGTTCTACAGGATTTATCTTAAGATATCATAATGAAAAAAATCCAAATAAATTTAAAATTATTCTTCCAAAAAATTCTCCACCAATAATTTCTGATTACCATTCAAGGTATGGTGTTTTAGGCGGTAGTAGAAGTAAACCAAGAAAACATGGTGGTGTTGATTTTTATCAAATACCAGGTGAAAAAATTTTAGCAGCAGCAGATGGAAAAGTTTATGGAGTTAAAAAAAAAGATAAATGTGTGGGTAATCAATTTGCTATTTATTTTGGAAAAAGTCCTGACGGTACAAGATTATATGCTACACATATGCACGTTGGGAAGATGTATGTAAAAAAAGGAGATTTAGTAAAAAGAGGGCAGCATGTTGCTGATGCTGGTGACTTAGTCAAAACATCTTGTGGCGGAGGTATGGAACATCTTCATTTTCATATGTCAAAACGAAGAGGATCAGACCCATCTTTTTGGGGATCATGGAGATTTCTAGGCAAACCTAGTGGATGGATAAATCCACATCTTTATTGGACAGGTGGAATTGGCAAGCCCGAATGTTTTGTTAAAGGAAAAAGTTACCCTGAAGGTCTTCTAACATTACCAGTGGAATGTAAAAATTAAATCATGAAAATAGAGGGTAAAGAATATTGTACTATTTGGTTTGAAAACAATGTTGTAAAAATTATTGATCAAACAAAACTTCCACATCAATTTATTATTAAAGAACTAAAGACAGTAAAAGATGCAATTAATTCAATTAAAATAATG
>JACWEN010000063.1 GCA_014653455.1 Pelagibacterales bacterium SAG-MED46
ATTTTTTTTATTTCTTCCCCAAATATTGAAACCAATAGCTCTTCTGATTTTGGTCCTTGAATTGCCAAAGGATAAACATCAGGTTCATCAATATTTACATCTAAGTTTAATCCTAAAGCATATCCTTTTGCCCATAATAAAATGTCAGAATCTGCTATTGAGATCCAAAACATATCATCATCTAATTTGAGTAAGACTGGATCATTTATCATACCAGCATTTTCATTAAGCATTGGTATATAAAAACATTTTCCTGTCTCCATAGTTTTTATTGAACGAGGTGTTAATTTTTGAATCAATTTAGCAGCATCAGGACCACTTATTTGAACTTGTCTTTGACAAGAGACATCCCATATTTGAACCTCTTTACTTAAGTGCCAGTAATCTTCCTCAACAGTATTTTTGTACCTTTTAGGTAAAAGCATATGATTTACTACTGTAAAATCCGAGACACCATGTTCTTCTACTCTACTAGTGTAAGGAGTTCTTCTTATTCTTCTAGACATATTTAATTTTATATTTTTTGTCATAAAAAGATTAATTATTTTACAATTATTGAGACCACCAAATTGAATAACTGTTGGGTGATATAATTATTGGTAAGTGATATTTTTTTTTTGGATCTTCCATTCTAAATTTTATTATTATTTCAGAAACAATTTTTTTTTTAGAAAAATAATCTGCTGTTTTACAAACCATTTCATAATCACATCCACAATCATCATTTGAAAGTTCGAAATCTTTTAAAATTCTTCCACCATCATCTGTTTCAGTTTCAAAAAATATTTTTTTAATTCCTGAGGAATTAATTTGATTAATTATTACTTTGACTCCATTAGCATGAGTTCCATCTACTGAGTTAAGTAAGTGTGATGATAAGGTTGCCATATACTTATTCTATTGAGGCCTTGTCTCTTTTGTCACTAACAGCAGCAACTATTGGGCTTATAACACCTTTTGCCTTTACATTGATGCATGCAGTTTTTCCACTTTCTATTGCTCTTTTCAATGCTGGAGCTAATTGATCTCTTTTTGTGACTAGTTCTCCATGGCCTCCAAAACCTTCAAAAATTTTATGAAAAGGTATATCTCTGAAGTCAGTTGCAAAGTGTTTTCCACTTTCAAATAACCTTTCTTGTTGTTGTGAAATACAATCTAAACCACCATTATTATCAATTACTACTACAATAGGTTTATTTTCTTGAAAAGCAGCCTCTATAGATAATCCTCCAGATAAAAAAGCCCCATCTCCACTTATTAATATAACATTTGAGTCAGGGTTTATATTTTTTGCAGAAAGTGCAAATGGGTGAAAAACT
>JACWEN010000064.1 GCA_014653455.1 Pelagibacterales bacterium SAG-MED46
ATGAAGCAAATAAAATTCAAGTAGATCAAGCTTCAAAAAAAGGAGATCATATAGGACCTGTAATTTCTAAGAGACAATATGATAAAATAATAAATTTAATTAAAAGTGGAATTTCTGAAGGTGCAACACTAGCAGCAGGTGGTCATGAATTACCAAATGGATTAAATAAAGGTTATTTTATTAAACCTACAATATTTACGAATGTTACAAATGAAATGAGAATTGCAAAAGAGGAAATCTTTGGTCCTGTTTTATCTATCATACCATTTGATACTGAAGATGAGGCAGTTGATATAGTTAATGATACTTCATATGGCTTAGGAAATTATTTACAAACCGAAGATAAAGAAAAAGCACATCGTGTTGCTAAAAAATTAAGATCAGGATGTGTTTATATTAATGGTAATGCAGCAGATGCTGGAACTCCATTTGGTGGATACAGACAATCAGGAAATGGACGCGAAGGTGGAATATGGGGCTTGGAAGAATATCTAGAAGTTAAAACAATTACAGGTTGGAAATAATTAATGATTGGATTTGTAATGGTTGGTACAAACAACCTTAATGATGCAATTAGCTTCTATGATATTTTATTACAAATAATTAACTTAAAAAGAGTAGTTACAAATGAAAATTATGCTGGCTATTCATCAATTAATAAACCAGATGATGTTGAATTTTATGTGACTAATCCAGTTAATAAAGAAAAAGCAACATTTGGCAACGGGACACAAATATCTTTTTTAGTTGATTCAAAAGAAATTGTTGAGAAATTTTATATCACTGGAATTAAATTAGGTGGAAAAGATGAAGGAGCTCCAGGAATAAGATCTGGGGATTATTATTGTTATTTTAGAGATATTGATGGAAATAAAATTTGTGCATTTGCTAAGATAGATAATTAAAATGCATTTAATCCATAGAGGAATAATAAAAAAACAGTATAAAGAAAATTTGCTAAAATCATTTAAACAATCTTTCAATAAAGGTTATGGTATTGAAACAGATATACATGCTACAAAAGACAATAAATTCATTTGCTTTCATGATTTTACTTTAAAAAGAATTTTTAAAAAAAATCTCAGTGTAAAAAATATTAATTATTCTAAAATTAAAGAAATAAGTACTACCCTTAAAAAACCAATTCCCCTTCTAAATGACTTGTTATTACAATCAAATAACAAGTATCCTCTTTTTATTGAAATCAAACCGTTTTTGACAAAAACTCTTTTAAAAAAACTACTAAAAGAGACGGCAAAGTTTAAAAAATGTGTTTTTATTTCATTTAAACATATGAATATCTACAATCTATTAA
>JACWEN010000065.1 GCA_014653455.1 Pelagibacterales bacterium SAG-MED46
ATTCCTCCAGATAATTGATTAGGAAATTGATTTTCAAATCCATTAAGGCCAACTGCCTCAATTTTTTCCATAGCAACTTTGTCTCTTTCCTCTTCAGATTTCCCTTGCATCTCTAACCCGTAACCAACGTTTTGCATTACTGTTTTGTGTGGAAATAAACCAAATCTTTGAAAGACCATACTCATTTTATGTCTTCTAAAATCAATTAACTGTTCAGGATTAAAATTCATAACGTTTTCGCCATCTATATGAATTTCACCAGCAGTTGGATCAATTAATCTATTTAAGTGTCTAATCAGTGTTGATTTTCCAGAACCTGACAAACCCATGCAAACAAAAGTCTCTCCTTCTTCAATATTTAATGAAACATTATCTAAACCTACAGTGTGCCCTGTCTGTTCAAGAACTTCATCCTTTGTTGATCCATTTTTAACCATGTCCATGACTGAGTTTGGATTGTTTCCAAAAATTTTATAAATATTATTTATTTCAATTTTTGACATTATTTTTTAGCCTTTTTAGATGGAGCATTTCTTTCTTGAAGTGTTTCACCATAAGATTGAGTAATTCTGTCCAAGACAATTGCCAACAATACAATTGCAATACCTGCTTCAGCAGCACGGCCCACATTTAATTGCTGAAGACCAAGAAGAACCTCATCTCCCAAACCTCTTGTTCCAATCATAGAAGCTATAACAACCATTGATAAAGCCATCATTGTGCATTGATTAATTCCCTGCATTATATTTGGAAGCGCTAATGGGATTTGAACACCCCATAATTTTTGTTTTTTACTTGCCCCAAAAGCATCTGCTGCTTCAGTAACTTCACTATCGACCAATCTAATTCCTAAGTCAGTTAATCTAACTAGAGGAGGAACAGCATAAATAAAAGTTGCAATAATTGCAGGTACTGCACCTAGCCCAAACAACATAATTCCTGGAATTAAATATACAAACGCAGGAATTGTCTGCATTAAATCAAGTATCGGAAGAATTTTTTCTCTTACTCTATTTGCTCTAGACATCCAAATCCCAATAGGAACACCTATTATGAGACATAAGAAAATACTTATTAACATTATTGATGTTGTCTCAATCGCTTTATCCCAAAATCTTGGGTGTAAAAAACCTATAAAAAAAGTACAAAAACCTACTGCAACAGTAGTTCTAATTTTTTTCCCACTTGCAAAATAAGTAAGTACTACCACTCCAATTATTACTGCAGGCCAAGGAGCTTGAACTAAAAAATTTTTTAGACCCATTAACATTGCAAGTAGAACGTTGTTTATTGCTTCAAAAATAA
>JACWEN010000066.1 GCA_014653455.1 Pelagibacterales bacterium SAG-MED46
CTCTTCCTTACTATGTTTTTTCAAGAGATATATTGACTGAGAATAACTTAGGTTCATTAAACTTCACATCATCTGGTGACAATATTTTAAAAGATACAAATAACTTAAGATCACGAATGATAAATGATTTTGATTTTAGGAGCTTTAATTTTATTAATCATAAAGGAATAAAAAATAATTTTAATATTTATATAAAAAACGTAATAGCTTCTGCAAAAAATGATCCTAAATATAATTCGAAAGTTGAAAATGAATTAATGGGAATAGGAGAATTACAATCAAGCTTACCTATGATAAAAACAGATGATAAGTTTATAAATTACTTAGATCCTAAAATTTCATTTAGATTTAACCCATCAAATATGATGAGCTATTCAGAAGAAGATAGAAGAATAAATAATGATAATCTTTTTGATATAAATAGGCTTGGATTAGTAGATACGCTCGAGTCAGGAAAAAGTTTAACCCTGGGAGTAGATTATAAAAAAGAAAGTCTCGAAAATATCAATCAGTACTTTGAATTAAAGCTTGGAACAGTATTTAGAGATGAAGATAACAATAATATTCCATCAAATAGCGCTATAACACAAAAAAAATCTAATATTTTTGGAAGCTTAAAAAATAGCTTTAATGATAATTTAAGTTTAAATTATCAATTTTCTGTAAATAGTGATTTAAATATTATTGAATATAATTCTATAGGAATTAATTTTGAAAATAATAAATTTGCAACAGAATTTAATTTTATTGAGGAACAGGGTGTGATTGGAAATACAAATATACTTGAAAATAAAACAACTCTTAAAATGAATAATGACAATTTACTTACTTTTGAAACTAGGCAAAATAGAGAAATTGATCTGACAGAATATTATAATTTAATTTATGAGTATCAAAACGACTGTTTAATTGCGGGAGTTAAATATAATAAAACATATTACTCAGATAGAGATCTAAGACCCTCAGAAGATTTAATGTTTACAGTGACATTAATACCAATAACTTCAATTGGACAAAGTGTAAGCAAATAACTAACTCATGAATAAGCAATCAAGTATAAAAAAAATTTTAATCATTTTTATTTTTGTAATTAGTATTTCAAATCTAAATGCATTAGAAAATAAAATTTTGTTTAAAATAAATAATGAAATAATTACAACATTAGATATATATAATCAGATCAATTACCTTAGTATCTTAAATCCAGATATAAAAAAACTTGATAAAAATAAAGTAATTGAAATTTCTAAAAATTCGATAATCAGAGAAAAAGTAAAAAAAATTGCAGTATTA
>JACWEN010000067.1 GCA_014653455.1 Pelagibacterales bacterium SAG-MED46
TTTGGTATTGTAATGAGCGCCAAAGTTCACAATCAACAAACCATAATTTAAAATAATTCCAATATTCATTGTGTATAATTTGTCACTTCTAAATAATCTAATTTAATCTATATAAATGTATTGTGAATAAAAATATTAAAGTTGGAATTGTTGGAGCTGGAATACAAGGTATTTCTAACGCTTTGTTTTTACAAAAAAAAGGTTTTAAAGTAACTATATTTGACAGAGATAATCCTGGGTCACAAGCAGCATCTTATGGTAATGCGGGTCACTTTTCGCCTTATGCATCTGTACCTCTAAATAGACCAGATGTTTTAGCAGATGTACCTGCGATGCTGTTAAGCTCTTCTGGACCGCTTGCTTTAAAATGGAATTATGTACCAAAAATGATTCCTTGGTTTGTAAAATTTATTATGAACTCAACTACAAAAAAAATGATGCACACAGCAAAGAATATGCATCAAATTTTAGATTTAGCCTTACCAGCATATGATGAGTTATTTGATGAAATTGATTTAGAGGGTTTGGTTGAAAATAAAGGAATTCTTTATATCTGGAATGATAAGGATTTAAAAAGTAGAGAATTAGAAATTAGAATTAGAGATGAATTAGGGGTAGAACAACAGTTGGTTAATAAATCTGAAATTCATGATTTAGAACCCCATATAAAACCTATCTATCACGCTGGTGTTTATTATCCTTATGCAAGACATGCAAGAAATCCAAAAAAGATTCTATTAAAACTTTTTGATTTATTCTTAAAAAAAGGTGGTAAATTTAATAAGATAAACATTACTGATATTAATTTTGATGAGGATAAACCAATATTCAAAACAGAAAATCAAAGTTTTACTTTTGATAAAGCAGTTATTGCTTGTGGTGCCTTTTCAAAAAAACTAACTGATAATTTAGGAGAAAAAATACCCCTAGATACTGAAAGAGGGTATCACGTTCATTTTAAAAATTGCGATCATTTATTAAGCAGACCTGTAATATTTTCTAACCGTGGATTTGGTATAACTCCAATGGAACAAGGTTTAAGGGTGGTTGGAACAGTAGAATTTGGTGGATTAGATAATCCATTATCAAAAACTAGAGTAAAAAACTTGATTAATAACGCAAAATACATGTTGGGAGATTTACCTGAACATGAGGATGAATGGTTAGGTTTTAGACCATCTTTACCTGATTTCTTGCCAGTAATGGGACGCTCAAAAAACCATAAAAATATTTTTTATTGTTTTGGTCATCATCATCTAGGTTGGACCTTAGGACCTATATCTGGAA
>JACWEN010000068.1 GCA_014653455.1 Pelagibacterales bacterium SAG-MED46
TATTACTGCCGCTGCATATACTGGACCTATTAAACTCCCTCTTCCAACCTCATCGACACCAGCTATAATTTTCATTTAAATTATTATTAAGTGATAAATTAGCAGTCCAACTAAAATACCTTTTATAAACGAAATCCACAGAAGACCATAATTAGAAATATTTAGTTTTTTTTTCCACCAAGAAATACATCTTTCATGTAATTCAATCATAATTATTTAAGTAATAATCTTCATTTCTTTAATTCTTTGTTTTATTTTTTTTAAATCTTCCCAAGAATATTTTTTGTTTTCAGGAAATCTAATTAGATAAGATGGGTTAAATGATATCATCACAGGATATGTTTTGTTTTTTAATATTATTTCTTTCCATTTACCTCTTTCAGAAGATATTTTACTATTAATACCAGTTACCGCTTCCATTGCTGAACTTCCCATTAAAACGACAATTTTTGGATTAATAATTGAAATATGCTCTTTTAAGAAAACAGAGTATCTCTTTATTTCTTGAGAAGTGGGTTTTCTATCTTCTGGAGGCCTAAAATTTATTGCATAGCTGCAATAAATGTTTTGTTTTTTAATCTGTATTGCTAACAGCATTTTATTTAATAAATCCCCAACCTCTCCTTTAAATGTTGTTCCAGATTTATCCTCTTCAAGTCCTGGAGCCTCTCCAATTAACATAATTGGACTATTTATATTTCCATCGCCAAGAACAAGGTTGTTAGAATTATCTTTTAAATTACAATTTTCGATTGAATTTATGTGTTTTTTTAATTCCTGTAATAGTTTAATTTTATCAGTTTGATTAGTATCATCAATATTTTTAGCAATGTTAAATCTATTTATTGGTTTGTTATTAAATATAAAGTTTGGTTCGATTGTATTTATAAATTCTTCGTCGAATTTGTCTTTTTGATTTATTACTTTTTTAGTCATAGAATGATTAAATGTTAAATAATCTAATAAAATTAATAGTATTCTTGGCTTCATTCTATCAGACACAAGTATATTCTAAAAGTGTTAGTTTTAATGACTTTAACTTAAGAGATCTAACAAATTATTTTTCAGGAATAATTGCGTATGAAAATAGTAACAATCAAGATGCCTTAAAATTTTTTAACTCATCTAAAAATTTAATAAATAAACATGATTTGTTTTTGGAAAGATATGTAAATTCTTTAGTTTTAGAAAACAAAGTTGCACAAGCAATAAATGTCATTAAGAATAGAGATGATAAAAGTAATATAGATTTTTATAGTGCACATATAATTTTGAT
>JACWEN010000069.1 GCA_014653455.1 Pelagibacterales bacterium SAG-MED46
GTAATACTCTGTGAAGAAGGGACTCTGGTTTTTGGGTTGAGTGTACCTTTTTACCATTTTTTTTTAGTCTCTCAGCTCCATTACAAATTGGTAAATCCCAATTAGATCTCATTTGAAGATCATCGTTTAAACATTTTAATGATTGATAATTGAAAGTGTATTTTGATTTTTCACTTTTTGAAGCCCAAATTAAAGTTTCATGTGCATTGGTAAAACGTGTTCCTCTAAAATTAGGCATAGGATTATTTTTATTCCAAATAACATCATTTAAAATCCAAAAACCTAAGTTTTGTATTGCCGTTCCAACTCTGAATATATTGTGATAACTACCAATAACCCAAATAGCTCCTTCTTTTTTTAAAATTCTTTTACATTCTGATAACCATTGATAAGTGAAGTCATCATACTTTTTAAAATTTTCAAATTGATCCCATTTTTCATTTACCGCACTAACTTTAGAACGATCTGGTCTAGTTAATTCACTCTTTAATTGTAAGTTGTATGGAGGGTCCGCAAAAATTAAATCAAAAGTTTCACTTGGAATTTTTTTTAATTCTTCGAGACTATCTCCGTTTATAATTTTATTTCTAAGTTCACTTTTCATTTGTAAAAATTAATTAGACTCCAGATGGATTCTTCAGTCAACCTGCGATTGAATTATTTGGATTCCATATGTGTTTGTTGAGTAGGAGGCAACTATATGTTGTGTAAATTAAACCTAGATATTGGAGAAAAGGTTTTTCTATGATGCTTATTAATTCCTAGTTTTTTAATTGCTTTTAAATGTTGCTTAGTCCCATATCCAAAATTTTGCTCCCAACCATATCCCTTATTATTGATCGCCAATGTAGTTATAAATTTATCTCTAGCCACCTTAGCTATGATGGATGCTGCAGAAATAGAAGCAACTTTTTGATCTCCTTTAATTACAGCTTTTAAATTGTAATTTTTTAAATTAGGAACTTTGTTTCCATCTATCAAAACTTGTGTTGGTTTTTTTTTAAGTTTTTTAATTGCTCTTTTCATAGCAAGTAAACTTGCTTGTAAGATATTAATTTTATCTATTTCCTTAACCGATACTTTGCCAATAACCCAGATAGAGTTTTTTTTGATATATTTTGATAATAATTCTCTTTTATCTTTAGAAATAGTCTTAGAGTCTTTTAATAATTTTTTATCAATTTTTTTATTTAATATTACTGCTGCTGCATATAC
>JACWEN010000007.1 GCA_014653455.1 Pelagibacterales bacterium SAG-MED46
ATAGCATTTAAACTTTATGAAACCTATGGGTTTCCAATTGATTTGACAGAAGATATTTTAAAATCTAAATCTTTAAAATTTGATAAAGAGAGATTTGGAGTTTTAATGAGGGAAAGCGTTGAGTTAGCTAGAAAAAATTGGAAGGGTTCTGGTGATAGTACGATTGAAAAAATTTGGTATGGTATTAAAGAAAAAATTGGTTCCACAGAGTTTCTTGGTTATGAAAATGATCAATCAGAAGGTGTTGTTAAATGTCTGCTAAAAAACCATAAAGAAGTTTCAATTTTAGTTGAAGATGATGAAGGAATGATAATTGTAAACCAAACACCATTTTATGGAGAGTCCGGTGGCCAAATTGGCGACACTGGCACAATAATAACAAATGATTTTAAATTTGAGGTAACAGATGTTCAAAAAAAACTTGGAGATTTGGTCGTTCATTATGGCAAAGTTATTAGTGGATCAATTAAATTAAAAGATAATGTTGAATTAAAGATAAATGTTGAAAAAAGGAATAATACTCGAGCTTATCATTCTGCAACCCATTTATTACATGAGTCATTACGAAGAGTGTTGGGTGCCCACGTAACCCAAAAGGGTTCATTGGTTGAGTCCAATCGATTAAGATTTGATTTTAGCCATATGAAACCTATTTTGAATGAAGAAATTGAAGAAATTGAAAATTTTGTTAACTCAATGGTTTCAAAAAAATCTGAGGTAAAAACAAGATTAATGTCACCAGATGAAGCGGTCAAAAATGGTGCTTTAGCATTATTTGGAGAAAAATATGGAGAAGAAGCAAGGGTTCTATCAATGGGAGATGATGATAAAAAATATTTTTCTACAGAATTATGCGGGGGAACACATGTTAAAAATACAGGCGATATAGGTAAATTTAAGATAATTAGTCAATCATCAATTGCAGCAGGCGTTAGAAGAATTGAGGCTCTTAGAGATAAACAATTAGATGACTACCTAAAGAATAAAGAAAAATTATCAAATATTTCTCTAGAAAAAAATGATGAAACAATTAAGGATTTAAGTCAACAAATAATCAAGTTGGGTGGAAAACCTATTTTAGACGAAGTAGAACAAAAAATATTAATTAAGAATTTAACTAATCAATTGGAAGCATTATCAGTTAATTCAATTTTAGAAGATAAATCTAAAAATATAATAAAAGATGAAGTAATTAATGGAATTAAATTGAGAACTCAAAAAATTGAGGGACTACCTCCCAAAGAGTTGCGGAAACTTGTAGACAAAGGCAAAAAAGAATTGAGTGAGGGTGTTGTTGTAGTATTTGCAAGCAAAGATGATAAAGTTGGATTAGCAGTAGGTGTTACTGAAAATTTAACAAATAAATTTGATGCAGTTCAATTCGTTAAAACAGGATCAGAAATAATTGGTGGAAAAGGTGGTGGAGGAAGAAAAGACTTTGCCCAAGCCGGAGGTCAAGATAATTCTAAGATTGAAGAAGCTTTTAAAAAATTAAAAAATTTAATTTAATTTATCTCTAAGGCTACCATCAATTACATCTAGGAATTGATTAGTAGTTAGATATTTGCTTGATGGTCCAATAAGAATAGCTAAATCTTTTGTCATCGAGCCACTCTCGACACACTCTATACAAACTTTTTCAATAGTTTGTGAAAAATTAATTAAATCTTTATTACTATCCAGTTTACCTCTATGAGCTAAACCTCTAGTCCAAGCAAATATAGAAGCAATAGGGTTTGTTGAGGTTTCCTTACCTTGTTGATGCATTCTATAGTGTCTAGTTACTGTTCCATGAGCAGCTTCTGCTTCCATAACTTTTCCATCTGGAGTTAATAACGTACTAGTCATAAGACCTAAAGAACCATATCCCTGGGCCATAGTATCAGATTGAACGTCACCATCGTAATTTTTACAAGCCCAAATATATTTTCCACTCCATTTCATTGCACAAGCCACCATATCATCAATTAACCTATGTTCATAAGTCAAATTATTTTTTTCAAAATTATCTTTGTATTCTTTTTCAAAAATTTCTTCGAATATATCTTTAAATCTACCATCGTATTGTTTGAGAATTGTATTTTTGGTAGACATGTACACTGGCCACTTTTTAATCAATCCATAGCTAAAACAAGATCTTGCAAAATCTTCAATTGACTTATCTAAATTATACATAGAGAGGGCAATTCCAGGACCAGTAAAATTAAATACTTCATATTTTATTTCATCTTTTCCATCCTCTGAAGTCCATTTCACTTCCATTTTTCCTTTACCAGGTACTTTAAAGTCTGTTGCTCTATATTGGTCACCAAAAGCATGTCTTCCAATGATTACTGGATCAGTCCAGGAAGGAACTAATTTAGGAATATTTTTGCAAATAATTGGTTCTCTAAAGACTGTGCCTCCAATGATGTTTCTTATTGTTCCATTTGGTGATCTCCACATTTTTTTAAGATCGAATTCTTTTACCCTTGCTTCATCAGGTGTTATTGTTGCGCATTTAATTCCAACTCCAAACTTTTTAATAGCATTAGCAGATTCTACTGTGATCTTATCATCAGTATTATCTCTACTTTTCATGCCAAGATCGTAATATTCAATCCCTAGGTCAAGATATGGCAGGATTAATTTATTTTTTATAAACTCCCAAATGATCCTAGTCATTTCATCGCCATCAAGCTCAACAACTGGGTTTTTTACCTTGATTTTACTCATTAAAATAAATTTATCTTATTAATTGAATTTGGTTGGTTTATATACATATTAATCAAAAATTAGCAAATAGAAGAATATGATTAGTAAGATATTTCCACCAATTCATACAGAAGGCTATAAATTTATAGTGATAGCAGTTTTTATAACTATCATTTTTTTAATCGTAAATAGTTTTTTAGGATTACTAGGAATATTAATAACTATTTGGGTGTATTATTTTTTTCGAGATCCAGAGAGAGTTATAATAGGAGATGATAATTACTTAGTAAGTCCAGCAGATGGTGAAATCATTAAAGTTGAAGAAGTAGATGGACCTAAAGAAGTAGGTCTAGAAAATAAAAGATTTAAAAAAATAAGTATTTTTATGAATGTTTTTGATTGTCATGTTAATAGAACACCGTGTTCAGGTACGGTGGAAGAGATACTTTATAAACCAGGAAAATTTTTGAACGCTTCTTTTGATAAAGCCAGCGAAGATAATGAAAGAAATTATTATAAAATTAATGATAAAGAAGGGAATAATATAATTGTAGTTCAGATAGCGGGATTAATTGCAAGAAGAATTGTTTGTGAAACGAACAAAAACCAAGAGCTTAATCAAGGAGAAAGAATTGGAATGATTAGATTCGGTAGTCGTGCAGATGTTTATTATGAAAATTATGAGCCACTTGTTAAAATTGGTCAAAAAGCTATTTCGGGTGAAACCTTGTTAGCTAAGAAATAAAAATGGAACAACCAAAAAATAATATAAAAATAATTTCAGAAAAAAAAAATGCAAGGGTGATTTTACCAAATATGCTTACTTTGATAGGAGTTTGTATTGGACTTACTTCAATTAGATTTGCTTTAAGTGGAGAATTTCATCTTGCGGTCATAGCTATAATTTTTGCAGCCCTAATAGATGGATTAGATGGAAGGATAGCAAGATTAATAAAAGGAACTTCAAAAGTTGGTAAAGAACTTGACTCTCTTACAGATATGATAAGCTTTGGAGTTGCCCCAGCATTTATCATGTATTTTTGGAAACTAAATACTTTTGGAAGATTTGGGTGGTTGCTATGTCTGATTTATGTAATTTGTGTAGCATTAAGATTGGCTAGATTTAATGTCAATTCAAACCAAGAACCATCCTGGAAAGATAATTTTTTTGAAGGAGTTCCGTCTCCAGCAGGAGGAATTTTGGTACTTACGCCTTTAATAATAAGTTTAAGTGGTTTTAATTATATTCAGTTAAATTATGATTTAATTGTTCCTATTTTTTTTATAACAACATCTGTTTTATTAATAAGTAAATTTCCCACTTATTCTTTTAAGAAAATTGTTATTCCGAGAAAAGCTACAATTTTTTTGCTTTTTGGAATAGTTTTGTTTTTTGGATTACTTTTAATTTATCCATTTACCATCATATCAATTAGTGCAGCAATTTATTTACTTTTATTACCAATTTGTTTTTTACATTTTCAAAAAATTAAAAAAGAAAATCATGATGAAATATCAAATGAAGACGACGATCTTGAAGATGTGTTATAATGAAAAAGAATGTAATTGTATCCTTAGCAGATTCTAACTATTTTGATTTACTAAACGAGTTGATTGACTCAATAAAAAGCTTTGAAAACAGTAAAGAAATTGCAATATGCATACTAGATGCAGGTTTAACAGAAGATCAAAAATCTAAATTATCAAGCAAAGTTGACGAAATAAAATCAGCAGAATGGGATATTGAGGTTCCATCATTTAAAGTTAAGGGAAAAGAATGGCTTAAAAGTCAAGTCTCTAGAGCTTTCTTGCCTAATTATTTTCCAAATTATGAAAAATATTTATGGATTGACTGTGATGCGTGGGTCAATGATTGGGACGCTGTCGAACTTTATTTTAAAGCTTGTGAAAATGGTAAATTAGGGATTACTCAAACTTTAGGACCAGGATATAAAATTATGTCAAAAGTGAATTGGTTAATTGGAAAAATAGCAGTAATCAAATCTCAAAATTTTAAACATGCTATAAAATCTAAAATTGGTTTATCTAAAGCGAGAAAGTTAGCATTTGCTCCACATATAAATATTGGTGTTTTTTCTCTTGAAAAATATTCTCCTGGATGGAAATCTTGGCAAAAAAACCTTGAACAAACTCTAAAGTCTGGAAATATATTTGGATCTGAAGGATTGGCAATAAATATGTCTGTATATATTGATGGTTTAGATACAGAATTTTTACCATTAAATTGTAATTGGATAGCTAGTAATTTACTTCCCAAATTTGATGAAAATAATAATACATTTGTTGAGCCCTTTTTACCAAATTATAAGATTGGAATAATGCATTTAGCTGCTGGTATATGGGACAATGATCAAGACATGAGAATAAACAAAGATGTAAAAATTAAAATTCAATCGCTTAACAGCAAATATATAAAGAAAAGTTTAAGATTTGGTCTGTAATTGAAAAAAAATAAGATATCTAAAAATTGGATAAATAAACAAAGACGTGATACTTATGTTAGACAATCGAAAGTAGATGGTTATAGAGCTAGATCAGCATATAAGTTAATTGAGATTGATGAAAAATTTAAAATATTTAAAGGTGGAATTTCTATTATAGATATTGGAGCAGCTCCTGGTAGTTGGTCTCAATATGCATTAAAAAAAGCAAAAAGTGGTAGATTAATATCCATAGATTTAAAAGCAATGGAGCCTATAGGCAATTCAGTTCAGATATGTGGTGATTTTACTGAACAAATAATACAGGATGAAATTAAAAAACATATAAATAATAAAGTAGATGTGGTGTTATCTGATATGGCAGTAAACACAACTGGTATAAAAAATATAGATTCTATTCAAACAGGAGAACTGAGCAAGGAGGCCATGATATTTGCGAAAAATATATTAAAAGTTAACGGATTTTTTATATCAAAAATTTTTATGGGCGGGATATTTAACGAAATAGTCGCAGAAGGAAAAAAATTTTTTAAAGTAGTTAAGGTTTTTAAACCTAAATCGAGCAGAAAAGACTCCAAAGAAAGTTTTATAATTTGTCAAAAACTTAGATAGTGACTTTAAATTTTAAAGGAATCATATATAAAAGATTATGGTTCCTATTAAAGAAGCTCTAACCTTTGATGATGTTACGTTAGCCCCAAAATATTCAGAAATATTACCATCTGAAACTGATACTTCTATCAATTTAACCAAGAATTTAAGACTTAAAATACCCCTATTATCATCTGCAATGGATACCGTGACTGAAAGCAAAATGGCAATCGCTATTGCAAAAGCAGGAGGAATAGGAGTTATTCATAGAAATTTAGATGTTAAAGTACAAGTGTCTGAAATTAAAAAAGTAAAAAAACAAAAATTGTTAGTTGGTGCTGCTGTTGGAGCGGGGCCAAACGAATTTTTAAGAGCAAAATCAATTCTTAAAGAAGGTATTGATTTAATAGTTGTGGATACAGCACATGGTCATACAAAAAAAGTAGCTGAAATAATTAAGTTTATTAAAAAAATGAAAAATAAAAAAACTGCTCTATGTGCAGGTAATATAGCGACACCAGAAGCAGCAAAATTTTTAATCAAATTAGGAGTTGATATAATTAAAATTGGAATTGGACCAGGTTCTATTTGCACAACTAGATTAGTAGCAGGCATTGGAGTACCTCAATTAAGTGCGATCTTATCTGTGAGAAATGGTCTAAAAAATAAAAATATAAAGATTATTGCAGATGGAGGAATTAAATATTCAGGTGACCTAGCTAAAGCTTTTGCAGCTGGAGCTGATGCAATTATGATTGGATCATTGTTTGCTGGGACAGATGAAACTCCAGGAAAATTAATTAAAAAAAATGGTAAACTATTTAAAAGTTTTAGAGGAATGGGATCAGTTGGAGCCATGAACAAAGGTTCTGCTGATAGATACTTTCAAATTAAACAAAAAGATACTTCAAAATATGTTCCAGAAGGAGTTGAAGGTTTTGTTAAATACAAGGGAAATGTTGGGAGTATAATTTTTAAATTAATAGGTGGTCTTAAATCGTCCATGGGTTATCTTGGTTCAAAAAATATAATAAGATTAAGAAATAACCCTAATTTTGTAAAAATAACTAAAGCAGGTTTTTATGAAAGTATGGTTCATAACGTAGATGTAATAAAAAATGACAGTAAATATTGATGAGTAAAATTTCAAAATTAATTATATCCATTTGTTTAATGGTTTTGTGTTGCACAATAGCTATAAGTAAAGAAAATTTTTTTGATAAGGCTCTAAAAATGTATCAGGATAAAAAATATGATGATGCAAAATTTATGTTTGAAAGAAATATAGTTTTCAATCCTAGAGATGCAATTTCTTATCTATATTTAGCAAAAATATATAACCACGAAGAAGATCAGCGTAACGAAAAAAACAATTTAGAAACTACATTATTACTTCAGCCAGATAATGAGGATGCCCTGTTGATGTTGATGAAAATAGCTTTAGAAAAATCGAATTATGACAAAGTTAAAGAACTATCAGATATTTTTGTAAAAGTTTGTGAAGGATTATGTGATGAGAATTATAAAATTCAAGACTCACTGAAAGATATAGAACCCAAAAATGAGTCTTGATCAGAGTCTAAGTAAAATTTTAATTGTAGATTTTGGTTCTCAATTTACTCAATTAATAGCAAGAAGAATTAGGGAAATAGGTGTTTTTTCAGAAATTATAAGTCATAAAAAACTAAAAATTAATAATTTTGATGACACTATAAAGGGAATAATTTTATCTGGAGGACCTTTAAATGTTTACCAAATAAAAAAATATTCTTTTGATAAAAAAGTTTTGAATTTAAATATTCCAGTTTTAGGTATTTGTTTTGGTCATCAGATATTATCCAAGCTTAATGGTGGTAAGGTTAAACAATCAAAACATCGAGAATTTGGTTTAGCAAATATTTACAAAAAAAGTGATAGTCTATTAACAACTAATTTTTTCAATAAAAAAAAATTAAATAAAGTTTGGATGAGTCATGCTGATCAAGTTTCAAAACTTCCTAAGAATTTTAATGTTGTGGCATCAAGTATAAATTCTAAGTTTGCGGTTGTTGAAAATAAAAAAAAAAATTTTTATGGGGTGCAATTTCACCCAGAAGTAACTCATACACAAAATGGAAAAAAAATCATTAGTAATTTCATTTTTTTGATATGTAAAGTGAAACGTAATTGGACCCCTAAAGACCAAAGAAAACAATTAATCAAACAGGTGGGAAACCAAGTAGGATCTAATAAAGTGATTTGTGCTTTATCTGGTGGAGTTGATAGTAGTGTAGTTGCACAATTACTTAATAAAGCTATTGGCAAAAACTTATATTGTATCTTTGTTAATACAGGCCTTTTAAGAAAAAATGAAGAAATCGAGGTTGTAAAAACTTTTAAAAAACGATTAAAAATGAATTTAATTTATGTAAATGCTGAAAAAGAATTTTTAAATAAATTATCTAATGTTACTGATCCTGAAAAAAAAAGAAAAATCATTGGAAATCTTTTTATTAAAATATTTGAGCGTTATGCAAAAAAAATTAAAGATGTTAAATTTTTGGCTCAAGGAACTCTTTATCCTGATCTAATTGAGAGTAAATCTGTTACTGGAAGTCAAACATCAAAAATAAAATCTCATCATAATGTTGGTGGATTGCCAAAAAGAATGAAATTGAAGCTAATTGAGCCGTTAAAATTTTTATTTAAGGACGAAGTTAGAAAATTAGGTTTAGAATTAAATTTGAGTAAAGATATAATTTCAAGACATCCCTTTCCTGGTCCTGGTTTAGCAATTAGAATGCCTGGTTTAATTACCCACGAAAAAATTAAGATTTTAAAAGAAGCTGATTATTATTTTATTCAAGCTTTGAAGGATCATGGTCTTTACCATAAGATTTGGCAAGCCTATGCTGCTTTATTGCCAGTTAAAACAGTTGGTGTTATGGGTGATAATCGTACTTATGAATATTTATGTTTATTAAGAGCAATTACCTCAGAAGACGGGATGACAGCTGATTTTTATGAATTTAAGAAGTCTTTTATCCAAACTATTTCAAATAAAATTGTTAATAATATAAGGGGTATTAATAGAGTTGTGTATGATGTTACCTCAAAACCACCTAGTACTATTGAATTAGAATAGGTTTATAACTATAAATAAATTATATGAAATACTTACATACAATGATCAGAATTAAAAATGTTGACGATTCATTAAAGTTTTTTTGTGAAGGTTTGGGTTTAAAAGAAACAAGAAGAATGGAAAACGAAAAGGGCAGATTTACACTAATTTTTCTTGCTGCTCCTAATGATGAAAAAGCAGAAATTGAATTAACTTATAATTGGGATGGAGATGTACTTGGAGAAGGTTCAAGAAATTTTGGTCATCTTGCATATAGAGTTGATAATATTTATGAAACTTGTCAACGACTAATGGATATGGGCTATACCATCAATAGACCTCCAAGAGATGGTCACATGGCTTTTGTCAGATCTCCAGATAAAATATCAATTGAAATTCTTCAAGAAGGAAATTTAGAACCTAAAGAACCATGGGCTTCGATGGAAAATATCGGCTCCTGGTAAGTCGATGAAAAAAAAAATTCTTGAACTAATTAATAAGAAAAATAAATCTAAGATTATAAGTTTAACAGCTTATTCAAAGAATATTGCAACAATTCTAGATCATTTTTGTGACCTTATACTAGTAGGAGACTCACTAGGTTCTGTTTTGTATAATTATAAATCAACCAGAGAAGTAAGTTTAGATACAATGATAGAACATTCTAAAAGTGTAAGAATGGGTATTAAAAAAAGTTTAATGGTAGTCGATATGCCTTACAACACTTATAAAAATCCAAATGAAGCTTTAAAAAATGCAAAACAAATTATGTCAAAAACAAAATGTGATGCAGTGAAATTAGAAGGGGGAAAAAAAATTTATGAAATAATAAAGTCATTAGTCAAAAATAAAATTCCTGTTATGGGACATTTAGGTTTACTGCCGCAATCAGATAAAACATTTAAATTTAAAGGAAAAAAAATATCAGAAAGAAATAATATTTTAAAAGATGCAAAACTATTAGAAGATGCTGGTGTTTTTTCAGTAGTGCTAGAATGTGTAGAGGCTTCTTTAGCAAAAATAGTTACTGAAAAAATTAATATCCCAACTATTGGAATAGGTGCTTCAAATAATTGTGATGGTCAAATTCTAGTTTTTGATGATTTAGTGGGTCTTAATCCAATAAATGTAAGGTTTGTAAAAAAATATACTAATATTAGAAATGAAATTACTAAAGCAGTATCGAAATATTCAAAAGATGTTAAAAATAAAAAATTTCCACAAAAAAAACATTCTTATTAATTAAAAATACTTAATAAATTTCTCGTTAATTTTAAGTATTTCTAAATCTACTAAACCTCCAATTATTAATTGTAATCCTACTATAAGAACAAAGATAAGGCCCACGTATGCTATCCAGATATGTTTTTGAATGTAATTTGCCATATAAGTAGCTAAGGCACCAGTTAGAACTACAGATAAAACGAGGCCAAAAATCATATAACCAAAATATCCTTTTGCTGCAGCAACTACACCAATGACATTATCAAAACTAATCATGATATCTGCAAATAAAACTTTTCCAATACTGCTAATGTAAGAAGGTTCTTCCCCCTTTTTTTTAGTAGATTTAACTTTTTTAATGTCTAATAAATCTTTTCTTAAATCATTTACTATCCAAATTAACAACAAGCCACCCAAAATTTTTATAAAATAAAATTCAAATAAAAAAGTTGCAAAAATTGCAAAAAAGATTTTAAAAACAAATGCTCCAATTACACCCCAAAGAATTATTTGTTTTCTATTTTTCGGAACAAAATTTGAGGCAATAGACCCAACAATTACTGCATTATCTGCTGTTAAAATAATGGTTATAAAAATAATATTTGTTAAAATTATGAGTTCTTCAATCAAGATATTTTAATATTATTCCAAATTTTTAATAATTCAATAAGAAGTATTTAAAAAAAAGGCGGTCAAGTTTATGACCGCCTTATTAAAGTTTAATCCTTTTTATCTTTCAGACCAAGTAGGCATAGGATATTTTAGTTTACAAGCTGCTAACTCAAATGGATATACTGTGCAATATTTTCCATTTTGAACCTGCATTAAAATACCTCTAGTTTTTTCATTTTGACCATCTGCACCAAATTTAATTCCTCTGTAAGGAACTATTAATGACTTAGATGACATATCTAAATTAACTAAAGCCTGTCTGATTTTCTCAGGGTCAGTTGATCCTGCGTTATTAATCGCGTTAGCTAAAGCCATAAATCCAGTAAATGCTCTAGCAGGCACATCAGATAAATCTCTTCCACCAGAATGTGTTTTGAAAAGATCATTTACAGTACCTATCATTGGGATAGTAGTCGCTAAGTCAGTATTAAAAGGTGATCTTGTAATTACACCTTCTGCTTTGCTTCCCATAGTAGCTATAAATTTAGGATCCGTATAACCAGCATTCTGAGCAACTAAAAGTTTAGGGTTATAATCAAGTTCTTTTGCTGTATTTAAAAATAAATAAGCATCAGCTGTATAAGATGAAGGTAATAAAACATCTGGGTTTTTTGCTTTCAATCTTTGTACTTCAGAACTTAAGGTTGTCGTTTTTGCTTTGTAACTTATTTTTTCAATTACTTTGAAACCTTGATCTTTAGCCATTTTATTTTGAGTTCCACCGCTATCAGATCCCCATAAGGTGTCTTCATGAATTATACCAAGAGTGTTTAGTTTGTTACTATTTTTCTTGTTAAAATCATTCATAAATTCAAACATCAATTGAGTAAATTCACCGTCATGAGGTGTAACTCTAAAGAAATACTTAAACCCTCTTGTAGTTAACTTAGGAGATGTAGACTCTCCGTTAACCCATGGAATTCCTGCTCTTTCAGAAACTTGGCTAGCTGCACCTGTAACAGATGAGTAGTAAGCTCCAAACATCGCATGGACCTTGTCAGAATTTAACATTTTTTCTGTTTCACCAACACCAACATCTGGTTTTCCACCATGATCACCAACCACGATTGAAATTTTTCCACCGCCCAATCCTTTAAGACCAGCATCTTTTGCCAATGGCATACCTGGAATATTATGGCTGTTGTTAATAATATCTAAAGCAGTTTGAACTGCTGCAACTGCGTCTTTACCAACTTGAGCTACAGGACCAGTTAATGGATACAGTACTCCAATTTTAACATCTTGTGCAGAACTTATAACCGGCGCACAAACTAATGATAAAAAAGTAAATACTGAAAGTATTAATTTTTTCATTTATTTTCCCCTCGTATTTGTTTTTTAAAATAACATTTTAATACCATCTAAGATACCATTTCAATGATTTACTTTAGTGATGATTATTGAGAATTATTCTAGATAAGATTTATATATATAATATATATTTATCTATATACATTATTAAATTAATAAAATGACCTCTGAAATAATTCTTCAAGCAATAGTCACTGGGTTAATGATGGGATTAATTTATGCGTTAATAGCAGCAGGGCTTAGTTTGATATTTGGATTAATGGATATTGTTAACTTTGCACATGGTGAGCACTTAATGCTTTCAATGTTTTCCTCATTTTGGTTATGGTCATTGTTTGGATTGGATCCAATTTTTTCGATTCCAATAACAATTTTGTTAATGGCGTTTTGCGGGGTAATTACTCATTACTTTTTAATAAGATATATTTTAAAAGCAAAAATGTTAATTCAGATTTGTGCAACATTTGGATTATCAATATTTATTAGATCTATTGCTCAGTTACTATGGACACCTGATTTTAGAAATGTAGATAAACCACTTTTAGAAGGCAGATTAGAAATAGGCTCAGTTTTTATTGGCCAACCACAATTAATAGCAAGTTTAGTATGTTTGGTTGCTTTTATAGGTTTATATTTATTTGTTACAAAAACAGAAACTGGCTTGGCTCTTCAAGCAACTGCTCAAGATAGACATGCAGCAGAAATCTTAGGGATTCCTTCAAATAAAATGTTTGCAATTGGTTGGGCAATAGGACTTGGATGTGTTGGTGTAGCTGGTGGCATGATGGCTAATTATTTTTTTATTTTTACAGATGTTGGTATTAATTTTGCTTTATTTGCGTTTGTTGCAGTAGCACTTGGAGGATTTGGAAGTATTATTGGATGTTTATATGCAGGAATAATTATTGGACTAGTGGAATCTTTGGGTGGCCTTCTAATAGATCCATCATTTAAGCTTTTATACGTTTTCGTAATTTATTTATTAGTGGTTATTTACAGACCACAAGGCTTGTTTGGTAGATATTAATGGAAAATAAATTATTAATTGCAAAATCTGAAACACTTTGGAATACAGATAATCGTGTTATATATTTAATTAGTGGATTAATAATTTTATTATTTGCACTACCTTTTTTTGGGTTAAATTCTTTTTATCTTCACTTATTTATAATGATTTTTATGCATGCTGTAATGGCTCAATCATGGAACGTGATTGCAGGTTTTTCAGGACAAATTAGTTTAGGTCATGGTGCCTTTTTTGGAATAGGCGCTTATGCGACCTCATTTTTTTATATTGAGTATGGAATTTCTCCCTGGATTAGCATGCCTTTTGGAATATTAGTTTCGGGATTTTTTGCAGTTTTAATTGGAATACCAATGTTAAGATTAAGTGGACATTATTTTGCAATTGCTACTTTGTTAATAGGCATAAGTTTTCAGGTAGTTTTTCAAAGGTGGGACTTGGTGGGTGCAGCATCAGGTTTGTGGGTTCCAATGACAGCAGAAGATTCGTGGTCAGCATTACAGTTTCATAGTAGTAAAGTTTCATACTATTATATTTTTTTAGTATTTTTTATTGTAACATTTTTTATAGTTTGGCTCTTAAGTAGGTCAAAATTAGGATATAGATTAAGAGCTGTTAGGGATGATCCTCAAGCAGCATTAAGTTTATGTATTAATGTTTCAAATTATAAAATAATAGCATATGTAATCTCAGCTATGATAATGGCACCAATGGGTAGTTTATTTGCTCAATATATTTTAATCATAGATCCAGACAGAGTTTTTAATATTGAAATATCAATTATTGTTTTATTAATAACGGTACTTGGTGGTATAGGAAATGTTTGGGGCCCAATAATAGGTGCTTCAATACTTATTCCTATTTCAGAATATTCAAGAATTTATTTGGGCGGCACAGGGGGTGCTGTAGATCTAATTATTTATGGCTTAATCTTAATGATAATTTGTATATTCAGACCAGATGGCCTCATATCTTTCGTGCCAAAAGATATTTTAGAGAGAAAAAAACAAAGATGAAAATATTATCAGTTAAAAATTTGAGTAGATCTTTTGGAGGAATTAAAGCAAATGACAATATTTCATTTGAAGTTGAAGAAGGAACTATTTTAGGTGTAATTGGTCCCAATGGCGCTGGTAAATCAACTTTATTTGATTTAATTACCGGTTATACAAAAGCAGACAATGGAAAAGTAGAATATTTTAATAAAAATATTTTTGGATTAAGTCCTGATAAAATAAGTAATCTTGGAGTTGGTAGAACTTTTCAAAAATTAAAACCATTTGCAGATCAAACATTACTTGAAAATGTAATGATTGGTTCTTTTGTAAAAGAAAAGAATATTAAAAAAGCAAGAGACAAAGCGTTAGAGATTATAGACTTTGTTGATTTGATAGAAAAACGTCATCATTTTGCAAAAGAACTATCTACAGGACAGAGAAAAAGATTGGAAATGGCAAGAGCAATGGCTATTGAACCAAAATTATTATTAATGGATGAAGTAACAGGTGGTGTTGATCAAAAAACTATACCTGGTTTAGTTGAACTTATCAAAAAACTTAAAGATTCAGGTGTAACAATTATTACGATTGAACATAATATTAATATTATAATGGAAATTTCAGATAATGTTTTAGCTTTAGACCAGGGTAAAAGTATTGCTTATGGTTCACCTAAAGAA
Source organism: Pelagibacterales bacterium SAG-MED46 (assembly GCA_014653455.1). Taxonomy (GTDB): domain Bacteria; phylum Pseudomonadota; class Alphaproteobacteria; order Pelagibacterales; family Pelagibacteraceae; genus Pelagibacter. The sequence continues at coordinate 14,760 of JACWEN010000007.1, forward strand.
ATTCAGCAAAACAAACAAGTAATAAACTCTTATTTAGGAACGTTTGATGCTGCTTGATGTAAAAAATATTGATGTTTTATATGATGATTTTCAAGTTATCTGGGATATTTCAATCAACGTAAATAATGCTGAGATGGTTGCTCTTTTAGGACCAAACGGTTCAGGAAAAAGTACAATTTTAAATACGATCAGTAATTTAGTTCATCATAGAAATGGCAGCATACATTTTGAAAACACTTTGATCTCAGAAATACCCACATATAAGAGAACAGCACTTGGTATTTCACATGTCCTTGAAAGAAGAAGGGTATTTCCACATTTAACTGTTATGCAAAATTTATTACTTGGAGCTTGGCATCCAAGAGCAAAAAAGGAATTGAATAATTCTTTAAGCAAAATTTATAAAATTTTTCCAAAATTAGAAATTAGATCAAATCAACTAGCACGAACAATGTCAGGTGGAGAACAACAAATGCTTGCTATTGCAAGAGGAATGATGGGTCTTCCAAAACTTTTAATGATAGATGAGCCTTTTTTAGGTCTTTCACCCATGGTGATGAAAGATTTAATTAAAATTTTTAAGAATATAGTTAATGAAGGAATATCAATTCTATTTGTTGAACAAAATGTCAGATTAGCTTTAAGTATGGCAGATAGAGGCTATGTACTCGAAAGTGGAAGATTAGTCATTGAAGGAAAGTCTAATGATTTAATAGATAATGAAAAAGTTACAAAAGTTTTTTTAGGAAATTAACTACAAAGCTGCTAAATCGTTATTTAGTTTATCTGTTATAAGCATTTTACCAGGACTATGAGTTATACAAAAATCTGGTTTTGATTTTTCTAAAACCGATTGTGGTGTTACTCCACATGCCCAAAAAACTGGTATTTCATTATTTTTAAATATTCTTGGGGGATCACCGTACTCAGGTTTCATTATATCTTTTATCCCAATTTCTATTGGATCTCCTAAATGAATAGGTGCTCCATGAACTGCTGGAAATCTAGAGCTAATTTGTATTGATCTAATTGCATCTTTTGAATTTAAAGGTCTCATAGAAACAACAAGTTTACCAGAAAATTGTCCAGCTGGCTCACAATCAATTGATGTTTGATACATTGGAACAATAGTATTATTTTCAATATGCTGAATTGATATTCCAGCTTCAATTAAAGGCAGCTCAAAAGACATTGAACACCCTAAAACAAATGTTGTTAAATCATCGTTCCAATATTTTTTTATATCATAAGGTTCATCTATAAGTTTCCCTTTTTCCCAAATTCTATACTGAGGAACGTCTGTGCGAATATCAATATCACCCAGATCTTTCAACGATGGATCTCCTTTAGTACCAAATCCAATTAATGGACAAGGTTTAGGATTTTTTTGGCAAAAAGAAGCAAAATCCATAGCATATTTATTTGGAAGTATACAAAGATTGCCTTGAACATATTTATTAGCTGATCCTGCAGTTTGTTCTGTGTATTTATTCTCTCTTATAACTTTCCTAGCTTCAATTGGATCTTGTATATCAAGCATAAGATTTAGTATTTAGATTTTTTTGTACCTGCAATAATTTCTTTTAACTCATTATACTCTTCACAATTACAACTTTCTAATACTTTTAATCTTTCTTTTGCTAAATCGACTCTATTAGTGACAATATAAAGTTCGCCTAAGTATTCATTAATTCCCACATGTTTTGGTTCTATTTCTAGTCCTAAAAGATAATATTTTTCTCCATTTTTAAAATCACCGAGTTTACGAGTTGTAAAACCTAAATAATTTAATGTATCTGCCTGAAGTGGTTTTTTTTTATTCGATTTAATTAATAGTTTTTGAGCTTTTTCATATCTATTAATTGCTTTTTCAGTTTTACCTTTTTTTTCATATTTTTTTGCTGATTTAATTATTGTAACTGCTTTATCATAGTCTGATTTTACTTTTGATGTGTTGCTATCTCCTGTACCAGCAGCATTAGTATTTATAATCATGAGTATAAACACACAAAAATTAATTAAAAATTTTTTAGTCATTAAATAAATTTCTCCATAAAGTTTAAGGCTTTCAATTTTAGTCCATTATCTATTAAATTATCTTTTATAGATTTTGCAGTAGCTAATGAACTTTTATTATCTCCATGTATGCATACAGAGTCTATTTCACAAGGAATTTGTTTTCCACTGTGACAATTAAGTGACTGATTTTTAACCATACTTAAAACATGCTTTTTGGCTTGTTCTGGGTCTGTAATTAATGCATGAGGTTTTTTTCTAGAAACTAAATTCCCATCATCTTCATAGGTTCTATCAGCAAAAATTTCACATGCAATTTTCATGTTTAATTTTTGTGCTGCAATTTCCATTTTAGATCCAGTTGGGACGAGATAAATCAAATCTTTATTGATTTCATTTATAGCAATAGCCAGAGTTGTTGCTAGTTCGATATCCTCGCATGCCATATTATTGAGGGCCCCATGAGGCTTCATGTGAGTTACATTTTGTCCATGTTGAATCGCAATATTCTGTAAAATATCATACTGATCATATATTAATCTTTTAATTTCAGAGCTGCTTAAATTCATTCTTTCTCTTCCAAAATTTTCAGGATCATTAAATGATGGGTGAGCTCCTATGCTTACACCATTTTTTTTAGAAATTTGAACTACATCGTGCATTGTTGTAACATCACCAGCATGATATCCACAGGCAATGTTAGCTGAATTTACTATTTCTAGTAAATCTGGATCATACTTGTTAGAATGATGTTTAGATTTTTCACCTAAATCACAATTTATATTAATTTCCATAGTCTTAATTGTTGAAGTATAACATGGCATGATAAAAAATATATCAAATCTTGGTGACGCAGCTCTTTATTGTGATTTTGGAGTTGAGGTCAATAAACAAATTAACTCTGAAGTAATTAAATATTTTAATACTATTAAAGAAAAAAATATTGAAGGAATTAATAATCTTACCCCCTCTTATAATAAATTAATTATTTCGTTCGATCTTCGAATAACAAATTTTAGAGAAATTAAAGATAGAATTGAAAAGCTTGATGTGAGACAGACACTTAAAACAAATAACAAGAAGTTAGAAATTCCAGTATGCTGCGACTCTTCGTTTTCTTTAGATATAGAAAGATTAGAAAAAAAATTAAATTTAACTAAAGAAAAAATTTTGGAAAATTTTTTTAGTAAGGATTTTTTTTGTTATATGACAGGATTTATAGCTGGTATGCCTTTTTTGGGTGATTTGGATCAAAACATGAGAGCTCAACGTTTAGAAACTCCAAGAGTAAAAGTGCCCAAAGGTTCTGTTGGCATAACCGAACAATTTGCTGATATTTATACATTTGAAAGTCCTGGAGGATGGAACATAATTGGTAATACACCAATAGAAGTATTCGATAGTTCAAAAGAGATAGACCCAAATTTAATTAATCCAGGAGATACAGTTAAATTTAAACAAATTACATTAGAAGAATATAAAAATTACAATGAATAAAAATTATTTTGAGATAATCAGAGCAGGTGTAAATACAACATTCCAGGACAAAGGAAGAAATAATTTATATCATATAGGAATTCCTTTTAGTGGTGCGATGGATTATAGAAATTATTTATTAGCAAATAAACTAGTTGGTAATAAATTAGACTTACCAGTAATAGAGTTCGCTTATCAAGGACCTCTATTAAAGTATAATGGTGATAAAATTAATATAGCAATTACTGGAGAGGTTATTTTTAAATTAAAAAAAAGAGATAATGAAATTCAAGGAAATTGTTATGAAAGCTATCTAATAGAAGATGGAGATGAAATTGATATTTTATCAACAAATAAATCTGTTTATGGATATTTAGCTATAAGTGGAGAATTTGATTTAAAACTACAATGGGGTAGTTGTTCAATAAATACTAAAGCTAATATTGGATCTAATGATGGTAAGAAATTAGAAAATAAACAAGAGATACATATTTCTAAAATAAATTTAAAACAAGAAAAAAAGAAAGCTGATTACTTAAATTCAAAAGTAGAAAATATAAGAGTAATTAGAGGAACTAATTTTGATTATTTTTCTGAAGAGGGAAAAAAAATTTTTTTTGAAAAAGATTTTATGGTTTCAAAATTATCGGACAGAATGGGTATGAGACTAGAGGGTCCAAAGATAGAAAATATAGTTAACACTAATATTAAGTCTGAAGGTTTGTTAAAGGGGGTAATCCAAGTCCCCGCTGACGGCAATCCTATTATTATGTTATCTGATCATGGTACAATAGGGGGATATCCAAAAATAGGAGTTGTTGCTAGTGTTGATTATGACAGATTAGTTCAAATATCTCCTGGATCAAAAATAAAATTTAAAGAAATTGAATTACCTGATGCAGAAACTTTATTTAAACTGTATGAGATGGAAACTCAAAATTTACTTTCACAAATTTAATGAATATTATTACAAAATTACCAGGACCTTTATTGGTTTTTTTAGGAGCCTGTTGCCTAAGTTTTGGAGGATTGATTGTTAAATCTTTTGAAGGAGCAACTTTATGGCAAATTTTATTTTGGAGATCCTTATTTTTTACACTGACAATTTTATTTTTTTTAATAATAAGTTATAAAAAAAAAACCTTTAAAGCATTTAAAGAATTAGGTTTTCCAGGTTTTATTGGTGGAATTATCCTATCCTTTGGTTTCTGTGGCTATGTTTTTGCTATGTATAACACTACAGTAGCAAATACAAATTTTATTATATCTCTTCAAATTTTATTTCTTGCAATATTTGGATATTTTTTTTTAAAAGAGAAAATTTCAGTTATTACTTTTACTTCAATTTTTTTGGCAATGGCTGGAGTTTTATTAATGGTTGGAAGTTCATTAACTCCTGGAGAATTATCAGGAAATTTAGCAGCTTTTACAATGCCAATTACTTTTGCAATATTAATTGTAATAGTAAGAAAATTTCCTACAGTAGATATGGTTCCAGCACAATTTGTAGCTGGTATATGCTGTTGTCTAATCGGATATTTTATATCTACAAAAATAATGATCTCACCACATGATATTTTCTTGGGTTTTATAGCGGGATTTTTTCAAGTTGGTTTAGGTTTTATATTTATAACAACAGGAGCACGAACAACTCCTTCTGCAATGGTTGGAGTAATTATGTTATCTGAGTCTGTTTTAGGACCTATTTGGGCTTTTGTGTTTGTAAGTGAAAGACCTTCAATGTTTGGGTTAATTGGAGGAGTAATTATTATTTTTGCTGTATTGGTACAATTTTACTCACTTTTAATTAAGGGTAAAAAAAGTGTTTCTCGTTGACATCTGTGAAAAGTTGATAGATTATTGAATTACGGGAGAGATTACAAATTTTGTAACACCGAAGGAGCAACCGCCCAGGAAACTCTCAGGTAAAAGGACCGTAACATATTAACTCTGGAAAGAGATTAAGTTCTCGCCGAAGGAGCAAAACTCTCAGGCAAATATACAGATGGGTACAAAGAGTTAGTATGGAAATAAAAAAAACATCTTTAAATAAACTTCACCAAGATAATAAAGCTAAGTTTGTAGAGTTTGCTGGCTATGAAATGCCAATTCAATACAGTTCAGGAATTATTGAGGAACATAAATTTACAAGAGCAAATTCAGGAATTTTTGATGTATCACATATGGGACAACTATTTATTTATGGTGATGATAATTTAATAAATGATTTAGAAAAGATTTTTCCTCTTGATCTTAAAAATTTGAAATTGAATTCATCTAAATATAGTTTTTTAATGAATGATAAAGCTGGTGTGTATGACGACCTAATTATTACTAAATTAGATAAAGGATTTTTAATAATTTTAAATGCTGCGTGTAAAGATAATGATTTCAAAATTTTATCTAGCTTACTAAAAGATAAATATAAAATGGTTTTGGATGACCAAAGATCATTAATAGCTATACAAGGACCTAAATCTGTTGAAATTTTAAATAAAATTCTAAAAGCAGTTGCTGATCTGAACTTTATGTCTGGTAATTGGTTTACATATAAAGATCAAAAATTGTACGTTACAAGATCTGGTTATACTGGAGAGGATGGATTTGAAATCTCAATATCTAATGAATTAGCTGAAGTATTTACTAAAGAATTATTAGATAATGGTTCTAAAATGATTGGTCTTGGTGCAAGAGATACATTGAGACTTGAAGCTGGTCTTTGCTTGTATGGCCATGAACTTAGCACTGAAACAACTCCTATCGAGGCAAATCTTAAGTGGGCAATTTCTAAGGATAGACTGAATAATGGTGGTTTTATTGGCTCTGACAATGTCATAAACCAAATTAAAGATGGTGCAAAAAAAATTCGTATTGGTATCAAGCCAGAGGGCAGACTAATTGCTAGAGAAAAGACTAAAATTTTTAATGAAAATGAACAACTTATTGGAGAAGTAACGAGTGGTACGTTTGGACCAAGCGTTAATGGACCAATAGCAATGGGTTTTGTTGATCAAGAGTTTTCAAAAAAAGAAACAAAAATTTTGCTGGAAGTAAGAGGAAAAAAATATCCTGCAAATGTTTGTGGATTACCATTTTATAAAAAAAGTTATGTGAAAGGAGTAAACTAATGAGTGAAGTTAAATATTCTAAAGAACATGAGTGGATTAAAGTAGAGGGCGATGTTGGAACAATAGGTATTACACAACATGCAACTGAGATGCTTGGAGATATAGTTTTTGTAGAATTGCCAGATGTGGGTTCGTCTGTTGAAAAAGATGGTAATGCAGGAGTTGTAGAGTCCACTAAGGCTGCAAGTGATGTTTATACACCTATATCAGGTGAAGTAATGGAAAATAATCCAGTGATCGTTGAAGATCCTGGAAAGATAAATTCAGATCCAGAAAATGAAGCTTGGTTTTTTAAATTAAAAATAAAAGATAGTAGTGAGTTAGATAGTTTAATGAATAAAGAAGAATACGACAAATTTGCAAAGGAGAGTGGAAATTAAAATGCTTAAAAGTTCTCAAAAAGATTTTATTAAAAGACATATTGGTCCATCAAAAGCAGATCAACAAAAAATGCTAAATGAGCTTGGTTTTGATAGTTTAGATGACTTAATTTCTAAAACTGTTCCTGAAAAAATCTTGCTAAAAGAAGATCTTGGAATTGGTGAACCAAATTCTGAATATGAAGCTTTAAGAAAGTTAAAAGCTATTTCAAAACAAAATAGAATTTATTCAAATTTTATTGGCATGGGGTATTATGGCACTTATACCCCTTACGTAATTTTAAGAAATATTTTAGAAAATCCTGGATGGTATACTGCTTATACACCTTATCAGCCTGAAGTTGCTCAAGGAAGATTGGAAATGCTTTTGAATTTTCAACAAATGATAATTGATTTTACAGGTTTAGATATTGCAAATGCCTCTCTATTAGATGAGGGAACAGCTGCAGCTGAAGCTGTCGGATTGAGTTACAGAATTTGTAAAAATGACTCCAATATTGTGTTTGTTTCAAAAGATTGTCATCCACAAACTATTGATGTCATAAAAACTAGAGCAGAACCTTTGGGCTTAACTGTGGTGGTAGGAAATGAAGCAACTGATATCAAAGAAGATATTGTATGTGGAATTTTACAGTATCCTGGAACTCTAGGAGATATTAAAGATCCAAGCGAAGCTATAAGTAAAATTCATAAAAATAATGGAAAAGCAGTATTGGTTTGTGATTTATTAGCGTTAGCTAAATTGAAGACACCAGCTGAACTAGGAGCTGACATAGCAGTTGGTAGCTCACAAAGGTTTGGAATTCCAATGGGATATGGGGGTCCACACGCAGGTTTCTTTGCAACAAAAGATGAATTCAAAAGATCTATGCCTGGAAGAATTATAGGTGTTTCAGTTGATAGACATGGAAATAAAGCTTACAGACTTTCTCTTCAAACAAGAGAACAACATATAAGAAGAGATAAAGCGACAAGTAACATATGTACAGCTCAAGCTTTACTTGCAATCGTGTCAGCCGCATATGCAATATATCACGGACCTGCTGGTTTAAAAAAAATTGCAGAAAATACATCTCAATTAGCAAAAAATTTTGCAGATAAGATTAAACAATCTGGTTATGAGCTATATTCAGATCATTTCTTTGATACTGTTACAATTAAAACTTTAGATAAAACAGACTCTATTTTTAGAAATGCGCTCCGACAAAATGTAAATATAAGAAAAGTCAATTCTGAAATGCTTTCAGTTGCATTTGATGAAAGAAAAAATGTCTATAGAGCTAATCAGTTATTAAAAATTTTTAATTGTTCAGAGGCGATTAAAGAAAATTTAAATGAAAATTTAAATAATTTACCTAAGAATTTATTAAGAACATCTGAATATTTAACCCATCCTGTTTTTAATAGTTATCACTCAGAAACAGATATGCTTAGGTACCTTAAAAAATTAGAGGACGCTGATATAGCTCTTAATAGATCTATGATAGCTTTAGGTTCTTGCACAATGAAATTAAATGCAGTTGCAGAAATGATTCCAGTCACATGGAGAGAATTTTCTGAACCCCATCCATTTGCTCCAGTAGAGCAAATGGAAGGATATAGAACCTTATTCACTGATTTAAAAAATTGGCTTAGATCTATCACTGGGTTTTCAGGAGTATCTTTGCAACCAAATGCTGGTGCTCAAGGAGAGTTTGCAGGTTTGATGGTCATTAAAAAATTTCACGAAAATAATGGTGATAAGAATAGAAATGTTTGTCTAATACCAAGCTCTGCACACGGAACTAACCCGGCTAGTGCACAAATGGTAGGTATGAAAGTGGTAGTTATAAAATGTGATGAACATGGAAATGTTGATATTGAAGATCTTAAAGAAAAAGCAAAAACTCATTCAGAAAATCTTGCAGCATTAATGGTTACTTATCCGTCTACACATGGTGTTTTTGAAGAAAAAATTTCCGAAATATGCGAACTTATTCATGATAATGGGGGACAAGTTTATATGGATGGAGCAAATCTAAATGCGCTTGTTGGAATTGCAAAACCTGGAAAGTTTGGTCCTGATGTTTGCCATATAAATCTGCACAAAACATTTTGTATACCTCACGGTGGTGGAGGACCAGGCATGGGACCTATTGCATGTAAAAGACATTTAGAAGTTTATTTACCAAATCATTCTGTAATTAAAGATTGTGGACCTGTAACAGGTATGGGAGCTGTTTCTGCAGCACCATGGGGAAGTTCTAGTATTTTATCTATATCTTGGATGTATATAAAAATGATGGGTTCTGAAGGGCTTAGAAAAGCATCACAAGTAGCGATTTTAAATGCAAATTATGTAGCTCATAAATTAAAAGATGCGTTCCCGATATTGTACAAAGGTAAAAATGGGAATGTGGCTCATGAATGCATTATAGATATTAGAAAAATTAAATTAGAAATAGGTATTACTGAAGAAGATATAGCAAAGAGATTAATCGATTTTGGATTTCATGCTCCAACTATGTCATGGCCGGTAGCAGGAACTATGATGATTGAACCAACGGAGAGCGAAGGTTTACAAGAAATCGACAGGTTCTGTAATACCTTAAAAAAAATCAAAGAAGAAATTGATAAAGTTAAATCAGGAGAATATGATAAAGTTGATAATCCAATTAAAAACTCACCTCATACTCATGTTGAGTTAATTGCTAACAAATGGGAGCACAAGTATGAAAGAGAGGAAGCTGCTTATCCATCAGAGTTTTTAAAACAGATTAAGTACTGGCCACCTGTTGCTAGAGTTGATAATGTCTATGGAGATAAAAATTTAGTATGTTCATGTCCATCAATTGATGAATATAAAGATACTGCTGCATAGAATAAATTATTAATGAAAATTGCTGTAATTGGATCAGGTATATCTGGATTAAGTTCAGCATATTATCTATCAAAAAAACACAAAGTTGATCTATTTGAAAAACAAGATCGTTTTGGTGGTCATTCCTATACACTAGATATCAAACTTAATGATAAAGAAAAAGTTGCGGTTGATATCGGGTTTATGGTTTTCAATAAAGTCACATATCCAAATTTAATTAATTTTTTTAAAGAAAATGAAATTGAAATTGAGAAAAGCGACATGTCTTTCTCAGTAAGTGTTAAAGATACAAATATTGAATACTGCGGTAAAGGCTTAAATGGTATTTTTTCTAATAGAATAAATTTGTTTAATTATAAGTTTGTCAAAATGTTTTTTGAAATTATTAATTTTTATAAAAAATGTGAAAATTTAAATTCAAATATTATAGAAAAAATTACACTAGGTGAATATTTAAATAAAATAGGAAAGTCTAAATATTTTATCAATTACCATATAATACCCATGGTATCAGCTATATGGTCAATGCCACCTTATGAAGCTTCACAAATGCCATTAGTATTTTTTTTAAATTTTTTCAAAAATCATGGATTGTTCAAACTTAAAAATAGACCACAATGGTTTACAGTTTCAAATCGAAGTAAAACTTATGTTGCTAAAATACTTTCTAAAATAAGTGGAGAATATTTTAAAAATTATAAAATTAACAAAATAATAAGAAGTAATAATGGTGTTAAAATTTATTATGGTTTAGAAAATGAATTTTTTAATTATGACAAAGTTGTTCTAGCATCACATGCAGATGAAACTTTAAAAATTATTTCAGATATTACAAATAAAGAAAAAGAGATCTTGGGTAATTTTAAATATAAACCAAATAAGGCGATAATCCATTGTGATGAAGATGCGATGCCGAAAAATAAGAAAGCTTGGTGCTCATGGAATTCATCATTAAACCGTGATAAAAATGAACAATCATCAGTTACATATTGGCTTAATCAATTACAGAATTTAAAAATTGATAAAAATATCTTTTTAACCATAAACCCATTTTTTGAAATAGATCAGCATAAAGTATTCAATGAAATTGACTTTACTCATCCATATTATGATGAAAATGCTTTACAAAATCAAACAAATTTAAAATCTATTCAAAACATTAATAATACTTTGTTTGTTGGAAGTTATTTTGGTTACGGATTTCATGAAGATGGAATAAAATCTTCTATAGAAATGCTTAAAACCTTAAATGATTAACTCTGCTATTTATAATGGACAAGTAATTCACAAAAGGTTTAAACCTAAGGTTCACTACTTTAAATACAAAGTTTTTTCCTTACTAATAGATCTCTCTGAATTAGAAACTTTAGATAAAAAAGTTAATTTTTTTTCTTTTAATAAATTTAATTTAATTAGTTTTCATGAAAAAGATCATGGTGAAAGAAATGGATCTTCATTAAAATTATGGGTGTATCAAAATTTAAAAAAAAACAATATTCAAACTAAAGATATCAAAATTAAAATTTTATGTTATCCAAGAATTTTTGGATTTGTTTTTAATCCATTAAGTGTTTTTTATATTTATAATTTAAAGGATCAGTTAATTTCAATTTTGTATGAAGTCAAAAATACTTTTGGGGAGCAGCATACTTATATTTTTAAAGTAACAAAAGATTCAAATTTGATACAAAATAATTGTTCTAAAAAATTTCACGTGTCACCATTTATTGAAATGGATTGTACATATTTTTTTAGGTTATTAAAACCAGGAAATAAGATTTCAGTTGTAATTGATCAATATGATAACGAGGATAAAGTTTTATATGCTTCTCAGGATGGATTTAGAAGTGACTTTAATACTAAGCATTTGATTATATCTTACTTAAAACACCCAATAATGACATTTAAAATAATTTTAGCGATACATTTTGAAGCGTTTAAATTATGGGCAAAAGGAATTAAATTTGTCAAAAAGAAAATAAAAATTAAAAATAACATAACGATTGAAAATTAATGATTTTACATAGAATTGCTGACAAAATTATTTTTAATGTTCTTAAAAAAATAAAAGTTGGTTATCTAGAAATTACATCAACGACTGGTGAACTTTTAAGATTTGGAAATTATAATGATAAACTGAAAGCTGATTTGAAAATTAAATCTTCTGCTTTGAGCTACAATTTAATAAAAGGTGGAAGTGTTGGTCTCGCCGAATGTTATATGAAAAATGAATTCGAAACGAAAAATTTATCTAATTTAATTGAAATAGCTGCAAGAAATATTAATATTATTCATAAGTTTGCAGGAATACTAGATTTGAAATTTTTAAATTTTATTAAAAATAAATTTATTAAAAATACAAAAAGCAGAAGCAAAGAAAACATCGCAAAACACTATGATCTTGGAAATGATTTCTTTTCACTTTGGCTTGACAAAACTCTTACTTATTCAAGCGCTATATTTGATGAACAAAATAAAGATCTATCAAAAGCTCAAAATAATAAATATCAAAAATTGATTAATTTAATTCAACCGAACAATGGTGATAAAGTTTTAGAGATCGGTTGTGGTTGGGGTGGATTTGCTGAATATTTAGGTAAAAATTATGACGTTAAATTAGACTGTATAACTATTTCAAAAAAACAGTTTGAATATGCCAAAGAGAGAATTCATAATTGTGGTCTTAATGAAAAGGTGAATATTGAGATTAAAGATTATAGAGATTTAAAAAGTAAGTATAATTCTATTGCATCAATTGAAATGATTGAAGCAGTTGGACAAAATTATTTAGAGAGCTATTTTAAAACTATTAAAGATAATTTATCTGATGGAGGTAAAGCGGCCATACAAGCTATTACAATCGATGATAGTCTTTATGATAGATATAGAAATAAAGAGGATTTTATTCAAAAGTATATTTTTCCAGGTGGTTTTTTGCCAAATAAAAATACTATTAATAAACTTGTTTCTAAGAACGGGCTAAGTGTAAATTCATATATTTCATATGCTGATCATTATGCCGATACACTTGCTATATGGAGACATGAATTCAATAAAAAGTGGAGTTTAATTAAAGAACAAGGTTTTGATTTAACTTTTAAGAGAATGTGGGAGTTTTACCTTTCATATTGTGAAGCAGGTTTTAAATCAAAAAATATTGATTTAATTCAATTCTCACTTCAGAATAAATAATACATACAGGAGATACAAATGCGTCATATAAATATAATTAAATCTATTTTATTGATAATTTCAATATTCTTAATTACAAGTTGTTCAAATAATAGTGCTATGAAACCAGAAGATTTTAAAAATAAAGAACCAAGATTAGTTATAGAAGAGTATATGACCGGAAATGTTAAAGCTTGGGGTGTTTTACAAAATAGATCTGGAAAAGTTACAAGACAGTTTTCTGCCGATTTAAACGGTGCTTGGGACGGAAAACAATTAATTTTAAAAGAAAAATTTAATTGGGATGATGGTGAAGTTCAAGATAGAGAATGGATAATTAATAAAATAGATGAACATAATTACGAGGGAACAGCAGGTGATGTTGTTGGAAAAGCCAAAGGTTACTCTTATGGACCAGCATTTAAATTTGAATATGTTTTATTAGTTCCAGTTAAAGGTAAAGAAATGAAAATTACATTTGACGACTGGATTTTTAAACAAGATGATAGAGTTGCTATTAATAGAGCTACTATGACAAAATTTGGATTTAAAGTTGCAGAGTTAACTGTGGTATTTGTTAAAGATTAATTATTTTTTTTGATATTTTGTCATTCTACCAATTAAACCAAAATAAACTTTACTAGGTAAAAAACTTAAAAGTTTTAATATAATTGTCAGTGCTTTAGGAAAATGTATTTCAAATATATTATTGTTAATTAAACCATTATAAATTTGGTCTGCGGCATATTCTGGTGTTTTTAAAAATGGCATTTTAAAATTATTTTTATCTGTCATTGGTGTTTTAATAAAACCTGGAGAAACTAAGCAAACACGCACATTATATCTTTTAAAATCAAAATATAAACTTTCAGCCAAGTTATTTAAAGCTGATTTAGATGGCCCGTATCCTGTTGAGTTTGGTAATCCTCTATAACCAGCTATAGATGAAACTATAGTAATTATACCACTTTTTTTATTTCTGAAGTATTCTTCAACAGCCTTGATAGCATTCACGGTTCCAAAAAAATTTACTTTAAATACATTTTCCATTTGTTCTACATCAATATCTTTTTCCTTTTTAGGGTTCCATGTGCCGGTTGAAAAAAAACATATGTCTATATTTTCAAACTTGTTTTTAATTTCATTAAATACTTCTTTGCATTTTAATTTATCTGTGACATCAAGAGGAAAAACAGAGATGTTTTCATATGTATTTGAAAGTTCGTTTAATAATTCTAATCTTCTTGCAGATACAGCTACATTCCAACCCTTGCTTGCAAATTTAATTGCTAAAGCTCTACCAATTCCAGTACTTCCGCCAGTTATCCAAATAGTTTTTTTGTTCATTTTTTGTTATGTATTATTAACATGATTAAAAATAAATTATTAACATTTATACTGTTTCTTCTCATTACTTTTTCAGCTTCCTTAATTGGAGGTTTAGCCACAATTAATTTTATGAATCCTTGGTATTCATTATTGAATAAACCAATATTTAATCCACCAGACTGGGTGTTTGGCCCTGTATGGACTATTTTGTACTTTATGATGACTATTTCAATATGGCTTTATTGGCATACAAAAAATAGAGAAATGAATACGATTTATATTTATTTTATACACTTAGTTTTTAATGCAACTTGGAGTATAACTTTTTTTGCATTTCATAACATGATTTTGGCTTTAATTGTATTAATCATATTAATAGCATTGATTATTAATCTTATTTTAAGTTTTAGACGCGTCAAGATGATTAGTGCTTATTTAATGATTCCATATTTACTTTGGTGTTGCTTTGCACTAATCCTCAATATTAGCTTAATAATTTTAAATTAATTATGGATGATGTTGTAGTAATTGGTGGTGGTATAATAGGTGCAGCTACAGCCTATTTTTTATCTAAAGAAGGTAGAAAAGTAAAAGTAATTGAAAGAGACCCAACTTATAAAACTGCTTCTTTTCCCTTATCATTAGGTGGATTTAGAAGACAATTTTTTCAAAAAGAAAATATTTTACTTGGTAAGTTTGCTAGAGAATTTATTTTTCAAATTCCAGATCTTTTAAAAACTGAAAAAAATCCTAATCCTACTGCAAGTATGGTAACTAATGGATATTTATTAATGTTTGGTCCTGAACATGCCGAGGAACAATATAGAGCTTTAAAAAATCATAAAGAGTGTGAAGCTGGAACAAAAAATATTAAAGGTTCTGAATTATCTAAAGTTTTTCCCTATATAAACAGCAAAGGTATCGAAACAGCAACTTACACTGATAATCAAAGTGAAGGGTGGATTGATCCATTTATGTTTCATGGTGCACTTAAAAGCAAGGCAATAGAACTTGGAGCAGAATTTATAAAAGGTGAAGTAAAAAGTATTTCTGAAATTAAAGCTAAAACAATAGTGTCAGCAGCAGGATGTTGGACTAAAGAACTGTTAGAAGATATTCCAGTAGTTCCTCAAAAACATACAGTTTTCAGAGTTAAATGCCCGAAATATATAAAAGAAATGCCTCTAACAGGTGATTTAACGACAGGAGTTTATTGGAGACCTGAAGGTGGAGAGTATTTAGCTGGATCACCAAATTCAGTATTTGATGCAGCAGATTTAGAGCCAGCCTGGAATGATTTTGAAGAACTAGTATGGCCTGCATTAGCACAAAGAATACCAGCATTTGAAGAATTAAAACTTACTGGTGGTTGGGCAGGTTACTACGATTGCAATAAACTAGATAACAATGCAGTTGTAGGTAAGCATCCAAAGTTTGATAATGTTTATATGGCATCTGGATTTACTGGCAGAGGTTTAATGCAGGCTCCAGGAATTGGTAGAGCTTTAACTGAACTAATTACAACAGGCGCATATCAAACTATCGATATTAGTGATTTTGCAGTTGAAAGAGTACTTGGTAATAGTGCTAGACCCGAACCTTACGTTCTATAATTTAAGTTCCACAAAAAGTTTGATATTCTCTATTGCTTGAGGGAGATAGATAGTTCTCAATATCATTTTGATTATCATATGGTTTATTTAAAATTGATAATAACTTCGTAGTTAAACCCATATCATTATTATTTGCAGCCTCTAAGGCCTCTTCAACTTTATGATTTCTTGGAATAACAGTAGGATTATTTTTTTTCATAAGATGGATTGATTTTTCTATTGATCCATTATTTATCAAAACTCTACTTTCCCATAGCTTAAACCAATTTATAAAATTAATGTCTTTATATTTTGAGTCATTACTAGAATTTATATTCATTAAATGACAAAAAGTATTTGTATAATCAGCTTGATTAGACTCCATCCAGTTCAATAAGTCATTGATCAATTTTAGATCATTTTTATCATTTCCAAATAAACCAAGCTTATCTCTCATCATATTTAGCCATTTATTTTCATAAATATTTTGGAAATTATCTATAGTTTCTGTCGCAATTTTAATTGCTGTATCTTCACTTTTATCTATCAAAGGGATTAAACACTCGGCCAATCTTGCTAAATTCCATTTAGTAATTGGTGGTTGGTTAGAAAATGAATATCTGCCCAATTTATCAATTGAACTGAAAACTGTTTTAGGATTATAAAAATCCATAAATGCACATGGACCATAATCAATAGTTTCACCTGATATAGCCATATTATCTGTATTCATTACTCCATGAATAAAACCTACACGCATCCAGTTAACAACTAGATTGCACTGTCTTTCCATTACGAGATTTAATAAATCTAATGCTTTATTTTTAGAAGATTTAATTTCAGGATAGTGTCGATTGATAGTGTAATCAACCAACGTGTTTAAATCATCAACATTTTGCTTTGCTGCAATATACTGAAAAGTTCCAACTCTTATATGACTTGAAGCAACACGAGTTAAAATAGCACCAGGTAATAAATTTTCTCTAACAACTTTTTCTCCTGTTTTCACCACCGCAAGGCTTCTAGTTGTTGGAATATTTAAGGCATGGATAGCTTCACTAATAATATATTCTCTTAACATTGGACCTAAAACAGCTCGACCATCGCCACTTCTCGAAAATGATGTTCTGCCAGAACCTTTAAATTGAACATCAAATCTGTTGTCCTTATTAGTTAAATGTTCCCCTAGCAAAACAGCTCTACCATCTCCTAGCATTGTAAAGTGCCCAAATTGATGTCCAGCATAGGCTTGTGCTATGGTCGTTGAACCTTTTGGTAAACTATTTCCAGAAAAAATTTTGGATAGTTCTTCTTTATCTATTTTTGAAAAATCTAAATTTAAATCTTTAGACAATTTATCATTTAAGATTATTAATTCTGGATCGTGGACTGGAGTAGGTTTAATATTTTCTTTAAATGTATTGGATAATTTTGAATATGTATTATCAAAATGCCAACCTATGGTCATTTTAAATTAATTAACTTCAGCTTGATTTTCTTTTGGTTCAATTTCAGTTTTAAATTGGTTTGAAATTTTTTGAACTTCAACAGAAGATACTTTGTATTCTGCACACATTGTTTCCTCATCTTTACCATGACCAGTAACCATGTTAACCATATGTTCTGGGAAATGGAATGTTGTAAATACAATTCCCTCTTTAACTTTATCGGTCACTTCTACTTTTAAAGCAACTTCACCTCTTCCAGAATATAATCTTCCAATATCACCTGTATTAATATCTCTATCTGCCGCATCTTTAGGATGAATTAAAAGAACATCTTCATCAACAATATTGATGTTTTTTGTTCTTCTTGTCATTGTTGCTGCATTATAGTGCTGTAAAACTCTACTTGTTGTTAAAATTAAAGGATACTCTTTTTTATTTGTTTCTATCTCAGTGGACTCTTTCCAATCAAAGTTTTTAAGTCTTCCTTTTCCTAATTTAAATGTTTCTGTATGAAGTATTTGTGTGTCAGTTCCATCCTCTTGAACTGGCCATTGTAGACCAAGCTTACCAAGTCTTTCCCTTGTAACTCCTTTAAAGAAAGGAACTACATCTGCAATTTCTTTCAGCATATTGTCAGCATCGTATGTGGGTTGATCAAAACCTAATTTTTGCATCATATCAGTCACAATAACGCCATCTGGTTTTGTACCTGGTAATGGCGGAACAGCTCTGTTCACTCTTTGAATTCTTCTTTCTGTATTAGTAAAAGTACCATCTTTTTCTAAGAAAGTAGTTCCTGGCAATACAACAGTTGCAAGTTTTGCCGTTTCACTCATAAATATTTCTTGAACCACTAAAAGTTCCAATGAATTCATTGCCTCAACAACATGAGCACTGTTAGGATCTGTTTGAACAATATCTTCTCCAATAATCCATAAACCCTTTAACTCTTTATCAATTGCTGCTTCAAACATTTGCGGAATTTTTAATCCTGGCTTTGTCGGATGAGTTACACCATATTTTTCTGTATAAAATTTTTGATTTTTCTCATCAGCAACTTCAAAGTAACCAGCTCCTTGATGAGGCTGACACCCCATATCTGCTGCTCCTTGAACATTATTCTGACCTCTTAGGGGATTTACACCAACACCTTTTCTTCCAATGTTTCCTGTAATCATGGCAAGATCAGCAATTAACATAACAGTTTTGGAGCCTTGCTCTTGTTCTGTAACCCCTAAACCATGAAATTCCATTGAGTTTTTGGCTGTTGCGTAAGCTATTGCTGCTTCTTTAACCATTTGTTTATCAACACCTGCAACTTTTGCTAAGTGATCAACATCTTGTCTCTCAATTTCTTTTAGAAAATTGTCAAATCCCTCTGTTCTATCTCTAACAAAATCTACGTTATATAGTTTAGATTTTATAATAAAGTGCAACATCATATTAAGTACAGCAACATTAGTACCAGGTCTTAACTTAATGTGATAATCAGCAAGTTTAGCTAATTCAGTAGTAACAGGGTCAAGAACAATTAACTTTTTACCTTTCATTACTTGTTGTTTAATTTTTGCACCAGTTACTGGATGAGCATTAGTTGGGTTTGCTCCAATGACTATAAAACAATCAGCATGATAAATATCTTCAGTAGAATTCGTTGCAGCACCTGTTCCAAATGTTTGTTGCATTCCCCATGCAGTAGGTGAATGACAAATACGTGCACAACAGTCAACACTGTTGGTTCCAACAGTAGCTCTAATCATTTTTTGAAATATATAGTTTTCTTCATTAGTACATCTAGCAGATGAAATACCTGCAAATGCATCTGGTCCATTATCTTTTACAATTCTATTCATTTCTTTTTTGATAAAATCACACTTCAATTTTAAAATTTGTTAAAAGTTATGTTGGAGAAAAAAAAGTTCCCACTCTTTGTGATGATCCAAACTTAGCTCCTTATGGTGCATGCCGAATATGTTCTGTTGAAGTTGCTTTAGAAAAAGATGGCCCAACAAGAATTGTTGCCTCATGTCATACACCAGTTGCTGAAAATCAACATATTTTTACGTCTAACGAAGAACTAACAGATCTTAGAAAAAATATTGTTGAATTAGTTTTAACAGATCACCCTATGGAATGTGATAGCTGTGAGGTAAATAATAACTGTGAACTTCAAACAGTTGCTAATGATCTAGGTATTTCTGATCACAGATATAATTCACCAAAGCAACACAAAGGAATTCCAAGAGATACATCTCATGATTATATGAGGATGAATTTAGACAATTGTATTAATTGTGGAAGATGTGTTAGGGCATGTGATGAAATTCAAGGATCATTTGTTTTAACAATGAGTGGTAGAGGATTTGAGTCTAGAATTACCACGGACAATGATATGACTTTTGGTGACTCTTCTTGTGTTTCATGTGGTGCTTGCGCGCACACTTGTCCTACTGATGCTATCTCAGATGTATTTCAATCTAAATCTGCAGCTATAGATAAAAAGTTAGAACAACTTGTTCTTATTGTGGAGTTGGTTGTAACTTAGAAGCATCAATTAAAGATGATAAAGTTGTAGCAATTGATACACCTAAAGAAACTGAGGTTAATGCAGGACATACTTGTATTAAAGGCAGATATGCATTTAGTTTTTATGATCATCCAGATAGACTAAAAACTCCATTGATAAAAAGAAATGGAAAATTTGAAGAAGCTTCATGGGATGAAGCATATGATTTTATCAAAAAAGAAATGAATAGAATT
>JACWEN010000070.1 GCA_014653455.1 Pelagibacterales bacterium SAG-MED46
CAATAGTTCCAGGAACTGCGTTTGGTAAGACTTGTCAAGATTATGTAAGATTTAGTTTTGCAGCTTCTAGAGAAAATATTTCTCAAGCGCTTGAAAATATAAAAAAAATGCTGACTAAATAAGCTGTATTTTACTAAATTTATTTATTAATATTCCTATATATGAATGAAGAAGTTCAAACAGAATTGAAAAAAATATTTGAAGGAAGATTTTCAACCTCAGAGTCTACACGATCAAATTATGCTAGAGGTGAAGATACTTATGATCCAGTGTTATCTAAAGCTGTAGTTTTTCCAGAAACAAATGAAGAAGTTTCTAAAATATTAAAATTATGCAATGACCACAAAGTTCCAGTAGTGCCATTTGGAACTGGAACATCCTTAGAGGGAAATGTAGTGGGTAATTCAAACGGTATTACGATTTCTTTAGAGAAGATGAATAAAGTATTATCTGTTAATGCTGAAGACTTTGACTGTAGAGTGCAAGCTAATGTTACTAGAAAACAATTAAATGAATATTTAAGGGAAGATGGAGTTTTTTTTCCAATTGATCCTGGAGCAGACGCTGCTCTTGGGGGGATGGCATCAACTTCAGCTTCAGGAACAATGGCAGTTAAATATGGAACTATGAGAACTGTAATTTCAGGGTTAACAGTAGTTTTACCTAATGGAGACATTATTAAAACAGGAGCTAGAACTAAAAAAACTTCTGCGGGATATAATTTAACAAATTTATTTATTGGTTCTGAGGGTACACTTGGAATTATAACAGAGGTACAAGTTAGACTATCACCAATTCCAGAAAGTATAATGAGTGCGGTATGTTATTTTCCTGATTTAGACTCAGCTGTTAAAACTGCGCAAGAGGTAATACAATATGGAGTTCCAATCGCAAGAATTGAAATGCTTAATAAAGATCAAATGGAAATAAGCATTAAATATTCTAAATTAGATAATATTAAAGCTTCACCAACTTTATTTTTTGAATTTCATGGAAGTGAAACAACCAATAATGAAGCAATCAGCATTGTAGAAGAGTTGTCAAAAAATAATAACGGAAGTGATTTTCAATGGGCGTCTTCACCTGAAGAGCAAAAAAAATTATGGAAAGCAAGACATGATGTTTATTATTCTGTAAAAGCATTAGGAAATAATATGAAAGTATATTCTACAGATGTTTGTGTACCAATAT
>JACWEN010000071.1 GCA_014653455.1 Pelagibacterales bacterium SAG-MED46
CATGCTTTATATGTTGCATATGGGCCATATAGCAATCCAAGATATGCAGTAAGTATTATTGTTGAACATGGTGGTTCAGGTAGTTCAGCTGCAGCGCCAATGGCTACTAAATTATTTAAATTAATAGTGGATCGTCATCAATATAGAAAAAAACTTTCAGATTATAAAGAATTTAGTATTTAGATGTATCATTATAAAAGATTAAATTCAGATCAAAGTTTTTTTCAAAAAATTAAAAATTTAGATTATATCTTATTAACTTGTATCCTTATTTTATCGATATTAAGTATTTTTATAATGTATTCCACAGATGGAGGTGAATTTCTTTATCATACTAAAAGTCATTTAACTAAATTAGTCGTTTTTTTGTTTTGATGCTAACGATTTCTTTTTTTAATATAAAATTTTGGTATTTCTGCTCTTATTTGTTATATGGGGTTATTATTTTATTATTAATTTGGGTATCTATTTATGGAATAAAAGTTTCAGGCTCACAAAGATGGATGAATTTATATTTTTTAGCTCTTCAACCATCAGAATTAATGAAAATAGGAATTATTTTGTGCCTTGCTAAATACTATCATCGTGCAAGTATTGAAAAGGTAAATTCATTTTTGAGTATTTCAATTGTTTTAACTATAATTTTACTTCCAATTATTTTGGTGATATCTCAACCAGATCTAGGAACATCTATATTAATCGCATTGAGTGGATTAATAATATTATGGTTAGGAGGAGTTAAAATTAAGTATTTTTTTCTCTCTTTTATAACCTTTTTAATATCATTACCTTTTATTATTTCAAATTTACAACCTTATCAAAAGCTAAGAATTTTAACTTTTTTAGATCCTGATAGAGATCCATTAGGAGCTGGATATCAAATTATTCAATCTAAAATTGCTATTGGTTCGGGAGGATTTTCTGGTAAGGGTTTTCTTCAAGGTACTCAAAGCTATCTAGATTTTCTTCCAGAAAAACATACTGATTTTATTTTTACTTTATTTTCTGAAGAGTTTGGATTTATTGGCTCGGTTGGACTTTTGTTATTATATGCAATTATTATTTTAAGAATTATACAAATAGGTGTTATCTCTCAAAGT
>JACWEN010000072.1 GCA_014653455.1 Pelagibacterales bacterium SAG-MED46
CATCTGCGCCAAGAGCAGTCATTGCCTGACCTCTTGCATCACTTACAAATTCACTAATAAAAATTTTACACTTTAGACCTAATCTTCTAGCACCCCAAGCAACAGATCTTCCATGATTACCAGCAGTGGCTGTTGCTACAATGATATGTTTATTTCCCTCAGTTATTTTTTCAACCGCATAAGCTCCACCTAAGGCTTTAAATGATTTTAAATCAAATCTTTTACTTTCATCTTTATAAAATATCTTATTTAAATTTAATTCTTTAGATAATTTATTTAATGATATTAGGGGAGTAGGCTCATATCCTTCCCACTTTGAAATACTAGAATAAGCATCATCAATCTCTTTTTTAGACAATGAACTTAAAATTTGTTTCTTATTAAATGAATAATTTTTATTATCTAAAAATTTTGAAAATTTCCATTGATGACCATTGGATAAAATTCTCATAATCTAACAGTCTAAAGTATTATCTTTTTCCCACTTTGTAATAGGCTTCATTTTATTAAAATTTTCTTTTAAAGAAAATTCTTTAATTTCAGAACTTCTAAGTTTGATATAACTATCAATTGCACTTTTCCCAAAAGCCTCATTTATATTTTTATTGTTTTTAAGTTGATTTAAGGATTGATTTAATTCATCTGGAAGTTGAGGTAAATCAGGATATTTTGCATGGTCAGTATACATATTGCAATCCAAGGGTTTCCCTGGATCAATTTTATTTTTTAATCCATATAAACCCGCAGCTAAAACACTTGCTTGTAACAAGTATGGATTTGCAGAGCCATCCATTAATCTTAATTCAAATCTACCTGGATCAGGTATTCTAATCATATGGGTTCTATTATTGCCTGTGTAAGAAATACTACTAGGAGACCATGATGCTCCAGATTTAGTTGGTGGAGCATTTATTCTTCTATAACTATTAATAGTAGGATTAAAAAAAGCAGATAGTGAAGAGGCATTTTTAATAACACCTCCTAAAAAATTATAAGCCATTTCACTTAATCCTAGCTTGTCAGATTTATCTAAAAATTTATTTTTCTTACCTTGCCATACTGAAATATGAGCATGACAACCATTACCAGTT
>JACWEN010000073.1 GCA_014653455.1 Pelagibacterales bacterium SAG-MED46
GTAAAAAACTCTAAAATATTTATTGCTTACTATTTAAACAATATAAGATTAATAGATAATTTTTGAAATTTATAAAAAATAAGCACCAACACCTAAAAATGAAACAAACCCAATTACATCCGTAATCGTAGTCACAAAAACACTTGACGCGATAGCAGGATCTATATTCATCTTATTTAAAGTAACTGGTACTAAAATTCCAAATAATCCAGCAACCACCATGGTCATTATCATTGAGATAGATATAATTAATGAGAGAATATTATCTTGAAACCATAGTTGAACAATTAAAGCACTGATAATTGCAAAAATGATTCCATTTAATATACCTATATTAAATTCTTTAAAAATATTTTGATTAAAATTATTCTTAGTTAAATCATTTGTTGCTAAAGTTCTAACTGTAACCGCAAGTGTCTGCATTCCAGCATTACCACCCATTGAAGCAACAATGGGCATTAAAAAAGCTAAAACAACCATCTGTTTAATGGTTGCACCAAACAAACTTATACAATAAGTCGCCAAGAATGCTGTAAAAAGATTTAATAATAGCCAATTAAATCTTCTTTTTGTTTTAGTAAAGACTCCATCCGTAATTTCTTCATCACCCACGCCGGCCAGTCTTAAGACATCTTCCTCTGCTTCTTCTTTCAATACAGTTAAAATATCATCAGAGGTAATCATTCCAACCAATTTATTATTTTTATCAACTACACATGCTGAATTTAAATTATAGTTTTCGAATAAATTACCAACTTCTTCCTGATCCATGTCAACTGGAACTAAAAATCTTGAGTCTTCCATAATTGATAACATTTTTGATTCTCTTGGGTTTCTTAAAACTTTTGATGAAGGGACCGTTCCTATAGGTTTAAAATTCTCATCCACAATATAAATCTCTAAGAATTGTTCAGGCAAATCTTTATTTTCTCTTAAATAATCTATAGTTTGTCCAACAGACCAATTACTTGGAATTGCTGTAAATTCTCTTTGCATTATCCTTGCCGCACTATCTTCTGGATAACTTAAACCTTCTAGTAGAGCAAAACGATCTTTTGGAGGTAGTG
>JACWEN010000074.1 GCA_014653455.1 Pelagibacterales bacterium SAG-MED46
CTTACGATCATACTGTGGATACAAATTTTTGGATAAGAAGATTTTTTAATGATCTAATTGGTCTGTTTCTACTAAAAAAACTTAGGATTTGGAAAATAATCAAAATATTACAATATATTGATTATCGTAATTTTTTTTCAAAAAAAAATTTCTGAATAAGCTAACTGCCATAACAAGAAATTACTTAATCTTTTAGTGTTGCCTGTTCTAATTAGTATATCTGGATCAGGAATATTTTTTGTTTGTAAATATTTTGTTAAATTTTTTTCGTTTATAGTTTCCTTATTTCTATTTAATTTTTTGAAAGCATTAATTAATTCAAATTTTGATCCATAATTAATAGCTAAATTGATATGTAGTTTGTTATTTTTTGATGTTTTTTTTTCAGATAAATTTAACAGCTTATTTAATTTTAGTGAAAAATTTTTAATACCAATTATTTTAAGTTTTATATTCTGCTTATGAAGATCATCAATTCTATTTACTAAGAAGTTCTCTAATAATTTAAATAAATAATTAATTTCTTTTTTTGGTCTTTTCCAATTTTCCGTAGAAAAAGCATAAAGTGTTAGAAATTTTATTTTTTGGTTAATTGTTTCTTTAATTATTTTTTCAACTGTTTTTAAACCAGCTTTATGTCCTGCATTTCTTGAATTTTTGTGTTTTAATCCCCATCTGCCATTACCATCCATGATAATAGCTACATGATTTAAAGGATTCATATTGTCATTATTTCTTTTTCTTTTGATGATACTTTGTCTTCTACAATTTTAATATGTTCGTCTGTTATTGTTTGAACATTTTTTTCCGAAATTTTTTCGTCGTCTTCTCCAATCTCTTTTGATTTTAAAAGTTTTTTTAGTTCTTCATTTGCTTCACGTCTGACATTTCTAATGGAAACTTTACACTTTTCACCAATCGTTTTAATAAGTTTTTTTAACTCATTTCTACGTTCTTCATTTAATTCTGGAACTGGTAATCTTATTAATTGTCCATCAATTTGAGGATTTAAACCTAAATCTGATTTTTTTATAGCAGCATCAACTAAAGC
>JACWEN010000075.1 GCA_014653455.1 Pelagibacterales bacterium SAG-MED46
ATCTCAAAAAAAAAAAAATCAGTTAAAAATTATTTTTACAATGATTCTTTTTATAAGAAAATAATAAAAAAAAAAAAAAGACTCTAGAATTATTAAAGAATATAAAAAAATTTTAAAATACAAAAAAATGATCAAATTTGTTTATCAAAATAAACCCTTAGGTACAGGAGATGCTGTTTTAAAAACAAGAAAATATATTAAGGGTAATTTTTTTTTAATGTTGCTACCAGATGATCTAATAATAAAGCATAACTGTTCTAAATCAATGATTAAAATTCATAACCAACACAAATCTTCTGTCATGGCTAGCATGAATGTAAATAAAAAAAACTGTTTCGAGATGGGGTATTTATAAATTAGGAAAAAAAATAAATAAAACAAATTATTTTATTAATGATGTAGTTGAAAAACCAGCTTTAACAAATGCCCCTTCAAATAAAGCAGTTATAGGCAGATATATATTACCAAAAATTATTTTTTCAAAATTATTAAATCAAAAGCCAGGCAAAGGTGGTGAAATTCACATTACAGATGCTATTCGGTCTTTAATTAATGAAAATAAAAAATTTGTAGCCCATAGCTTTTCAGGAAAATATTTAGATTGTGGAAGTATGAGTGGATATATAAAGTCAGCTATAGAGATATCTAAATTATGAAATTATGTATGATAGGTACGGGTTATGTTGGTCTCGTAAGTGGGGTTTGTTTTTTCTGATTTAGGGAATACAGTTTATTGTGTTGACAGTGATAAAAATAAAATTGACTCTTTAAATAAAGGAATAATCCCAATTTATGAACCTGGTCTAGAGGAAATATTAAAAAGGAATTATAAAGCAAAAAGGTTATTATTTACCCATAATTTAAAAAAAGCTGTTTCAAACTCAGACATTATATTCATTTGTGTTGGAACCCCCACAATTAAAAATACTAATTCTGCAGATTTAAGATACGTTTATGCAGTTGCCAATCAATTAAAAAAGATAATATCAAAATATAAAATAGTAATTACTAAGTCTACAGTTCCAGTTACAACTGGGGATAAAATTGAAA
>JACWEN010000076.1 GCA_014653455.1 Pelagibacterales bacterium SAG-MED46
TTCGTACTCTGCATATTTTATTTCTTCTTTTATCTTTTTACCAAAGTCCTGGTAGTGTCTTCGCTGCATGACATCTTCTTTTTTTATACCAAGTCTTCTAAAAGCTAGAGAGTGTAACGTTCTAAAGTATGGTAGATCATCTTCTTCTAAATTAAATTTTTTAATAGCTCTGTCTTTTGCTTCGTATGCAGCTTTCTGTGTAAATGCAAAGTATCCGACCTTATCTGGATCTGTTTGTTTTAAATAGTCATCAACTTTATTTAACAACGTAGTAGTCTTACCTGTACCTGGTGGTCCTAATACTATTGTTTTCATTAGTATGGTGCCTCTTCTTTTAATACTTTTTGTTTGTACTCTTCATCTTTTATCTCAAACTGTTTTACCACATACACAGATAATTTATTTTTACCTATACGTTTATCTTCACAACCACATTTTTCTCGTAGCATCTCTGCTGTTCTTGAATAACCTAAGTCCCATCTTCGTCTCATCAAATGACTGTGATAAAATTTATCAAACACAAAGTGATGATAACCATTGTTAGTCCATGTACCACCTCTTGGTAAATCATCTTTTGAATCTACTGATACCCGGTTCAAACAATATTCTTGTAAGTGGTTTTGTAATTGATCCTCTGTACGTAATCCTTCTGCAGGTTCTGTGATCTCTGCATTGTTCAATAATTGATTAGTTACAACGACCCAATCTTTTTCTTTTAAAGTTGGTGGTCTAAATTTTAATTGTACCATGCAAGACTCTTGAAACAAACTTTGTTGTCGTAAATGTTTTACACTTTCTAATTTTAATCTTTGTCCATCTACGTTCATGTAATAGTATGGGTCCTCTAAGTCTATGACTTGCAGATCAGTCAAGTTAGGAAACATTATCTCTTCACCTATACCAAACTTTCTAGTTCTACATAGAGACTTGTCACACAAACTACACATGGGTTCATCTTTACATTTATAACCCCATTCTTTTTTATCATGTTGTTTTGTAATTATGTCTACCTCTGAATCTGACAGAGGTTTTTCCATAGCTGTTTC
>JACWEN010000077.1 GCA_014653455.1 Pelagibacterales bacterium SAG-MED46
ATAAGATCTGTATTATTAATTTTAGCAATTTCACAAAGATTTTTTGTTGCTAAAATATTATTACATACTGCAGAAATGATATTTTCCTCAAGAATATTGACATGTTTATAAGCAGCAGCATGAATAATTAAATCAATTTTATTATCATTAATTATTTTATTTAATAATAACTGATTATTTACATCACACAAAAGTAGTTTAATATTTTTATCTAATCTATTCTTTTTTTCATAAATTGATAATTCTGAATTATCTACTCCAATTATTTTTTTCGCATCTTGAAAAATTAACTGTCTACAAATTTCCGATCCAATAGTTCCGGCGGCTCCAGTCACTAATACTTTCTTATTTTTTAAACTTAATATTTTTTTCTTTTTATTGGTTTTCTCTCTAAAAAAGAATTAATTTGATCAACTTTAAGGTCATTTAAATTTATTTGATCATTTATTAAAAGTTTTTTTTCTGGGAGGTATCTTACATCAAAAAAAAATTCACTTAATTTATAGTTAAGTTTTTCTATTTTATTCTTATTTAGTGAAGGTATTGCAATGAATACTTTATCGATGATTTTTTTATTATCAATTTTTTTTAAATCATCAAAACTTATAACAGGAATGTCTAAAAATAACGTATTATGTTTTTTTGGATCATCATCAATGAAATAAATTACTTTCTCTTTTTGTTCTTTCAAATTTAAAAATAATCTTTTACCAGCATATCCAGCGCCATAAATCACTGATCCTTCATATTTTGCATTTGGATAATCAATTTTTGTTAAATTTAATTTTTTATTATTTTTTATTGATAAATTATCTCTTAAATAATTATCTACAGATTTAAATTTATAATTTCCTATGCTTTTTTTTAGTTTTTCAATATCAGCAATTGATTTATTAATTTGACTAATATTGTTTTTATTAATTATTTTTTTTTTATCAATATTCACAAATTTAACTAAATTTTTAATTAAAACCCCTTTTCCTGTTCCTACATCATATACACCTGACTCATA
>JACWEN010000008.1 GCA_014653455.1 Pelagibacterales bacterium SAG-MED46
AGAAACTGTCCACCATTTTTCCTTGTTGTACTGGGATTAAGTATAGGAGCAACGTTTTTGTATATATTTGGAAATTATTTTTTAAAAGATTTAATTAGAGAAAAATTTTTAAATAAGTTTCAAAAACTTGAAATGAAATTTAAAAAATCTGAATTTATTTATTTACTAATATATCGTTTTATTGGAGGAATACCTTGGCAATTAAGTTGCCTTTTACCAACTATTTTTAATGTAAAGATAAACAATTTTTTCTTTGCAACACTTATAGGAATTATTCCACAAATTTTTTTAGCTGTTTCTATAGGAAGCGGGTTTGAAAAAATAATTGATCAAAATTCTATAGCTCCATCAATTTTTGATATAATTTTTTCCCCGGATATTTATGTTCCAATTATAGCTTTTTTTGGATTAATTTTAATAACCATTTTTTTAAGAAAAATTTTTTACAAAAATTAATTATGGTGCTCCCACCCTGTACTGACCAGGGAATTAGTCATTACCAATGACTTGATATACCATTTATCTATAGGAGCTTATAAACATTTATATTTTATTGATAATAAAGCATTTTTTTCAAAATATTGCCTTAATTTTTTGAGCAATATGATTTATATCTATTTGAGAAAATTTTATGGGAATTCATTACGATTATAAATCAACTAAAGGTAACAAGCTTATGGAGAAGCAAGCTAAGAGAGAAAAGAAACTTGCTGAAAAAAAAGCTAAGCGTTTAGCTAAAGAAGGCCCAAAAGAAGCTGAAGCTCAAACAAAAACTTTAGATACCTCTAAGCCTATTACTTTAGACTTTCTTACAAATCCAGATAAAGAATGAATTCAAAAGATAAAAATGAGCGTTTAAGCTTAGCCCTGAGAAAAAATTTAAAGAAAAGAAAAATTTTTCAAAAAAAAAATAAGAAAAAAAATAAATAATGTCAGTACTTTCAGATAAATGGATTAGAAAGATGTCTAGAGATGAAGGTATGATTTCTCCTTTTGAAGAGAAGCAAGTTAGAGGTGATAGTATTTCTTATGGATTATCTTCATTTGGTTATGATGCTAGAGTTTCAAATGAATTTAAAATTTTTACCAATGTTAATTCTGAAATAGTTGATCCTAAAAATTTCAAACCTTCAAATTTTGTAACAAAAAATGTTACAGAGTGCATTATCCCACCAAATTCATTTGTGCTAGCAAGAACTGTTGAAAAGTTTAAAATACCTGATGATGTGCTTGTTATTTGCCTTGGTAAATCTACTTATGCAAGATGTGGAATTATAGTTAATGTAACACCCTTAGAACCAGGCTGGGAAGGGTATGTAACTCTAGAGTTTTCGAATACAACACCATTACCTGCTAAGATTTATGCAAATGAGGGTGTGGCACAATTCATTTTTTTAAAAGGAAACGAAAAACCAGAAGTGACATATGCTGACAGAGATGGAAAGTATATGGGCCAAACTGGAGTAACTTTACCAAAAGTTTAATCATGCAAAAATTAGAAGTCTTTGGAGCAAACAAGCTCAAAGGTCAAGTCAATATATCTGGTTCAAAAAATGCTTCGCTGCCAATATTAGCAGCAACTTTACTATCAAGTAAAAAAATTTATTTAAATAACTTACCTAATGTTAAAGACATTAAGACAATGATTAATTTATTGCAATCATTAGGTTCAAAAATAAAATTTGATAAAAAAAAATTAATTATTGATAATTCGAAACAACAAAAAAAATTTGCTTCTTATAGTTTAGTTAAAACTATGAGAGCAGGAATATTAGTGCTGGGCCCCTTACTCGCAAAGTTTGGTAGTGCGAAAGTATCACTTCCAGGAGGATGCGCAATAGGCACTAGGCCAGTAGACATTCATTTAAACGGGTTATCAAAACTTGGCGTTAAATATAAAATTATTCAAGGCTATGTTCATGCAACTGCACCAAGAGGTTTAATAGGTTCTAAAATTCGTTTTTCAAAAATATCAGTTGGTGCTACTGAAAATTTAATCATTGCTGCAACTCTAGCAAAAGGAACTACTATTTTAAGCAATTGTGCAATTGAACCTGAGATAAAAGATTTAATTAATTTCTTAATTAAAGCTGGATGTAATTTAAAGTGGGTTGCAAAACGTTCATTAAAAATTATCGGAGTTAAAAAAATTAATGAAACAACTTATCCAATAATGTTTGATAGAATTGAAGCTGGAACTTATCTAGTGGCTGCCGCAGCTACAAAAGGAAATTTAAAAATTAAAAATGTAATACCGAATATAATTCAAACTGAAATTAATATATTAAAAAAAATAGGTGCAAAAATTAAAATTAAGAAAGACGAGATTCACATTGTAGGGAATAAAAAAATTAAAAGTATAAATATCAAAACTGCTCCATATCCTGGTTTTCCAACTGATTTACAGGCTCAAATGATGGTATTGCTATGTAAAGCAAACAAGCAATCTGTAATTAAAGAAGATATTTTTGAAAACAGATTTATGCACGTTGCTGAATTAAACCGAATGGGTGCAAAAATCTCGACTATTGGGAATAAAGCAAAAGTTAGTGGCAACATTAGATTTGAAGCAGCTGAATTAATGGCAACCGACTTAAGGGCTTCTGTTTCATTAATTCTTGCAGCATTAACTGCCAATGGAAAATCTGTAATAA
The DNA here is from genome assembly GCA_014653455.1 of Pelagibacterales bacterium SAG-MED46. Lineage (GTDB taxonomy): Bacteria > Pseudomonadota > Alphaproteobacteria > Pelagibacterales > Pelagibacteraceae > Pelagibacter. The sequence goes on from JACWEN010000008.1 coordinate 2,655, forward strand.
ATCGAATTTATCACCTAGATCGTGGATACGAAAATATTGAACATAAATTGAAAAAAGTTGGAGCAAAAATCAGAAGAGTTAATTAATGGATAAGAAATATTTAGCAAAAATTATAGCCTCAGATAATGAAGGTTTACAAATGATTTCAGCATGTAGTGCTGGTGCAAAAGTTAAAGTGTCAGACATAAAATATTTAGCCTCAAACAAAGTTTTCCTATTATCTATTGAGAGAGCTAAAATCGAAACAGATCAAGAAGATAAGAAAATTAACAGTATTTGTAGGTTTGATTTTGTTGATAAGGTTAAATCTAAAAATATAGATCAAAAAAATGAAGATTTAGTTCTAGAATTAATAGCAATAGATTATCTAAAAAATAAAGTTGATTATGAAATTAATTTAATTTTTAATGATAATGCTCACATTGCTTTGACTACAGAAACAATTGAAGTAAGACTAGAGGATCAAAATGAAATTAAAGACTAATGAAAATATTAAATAGTAACAGTAAAAATTTTGATAAAAATTTTGATAGTTTGCTTTTGCAAAGAAAGAAAAAACTACAATCTAATTCAGTTTCAGTTTCAAGTATCATTAAAGATGTAAAAAAAAATGGAGACAAAGCTTTAGTAAAATATGAGAGGAGATTTAATAAAAATACTATAATTATTCCCTCTCAAAAACAGATTTCAAATTCAATAAAATCACTAGATAAAAAAGTAAAGCAAGCAATTGATATTGCTTACAATAGAATTTACAAATTTCACTCACTCCAAAAATTCAAGAATATTTCGTATGTCGATAAGTATAAAAATAAACTTGAGTACAAATATATACCCTTAGAGTCTGTTGCAATTTATGTACCTGGTTCAACAGCTTCATATCCCTCAAGTGTATTAATGAATGCAATTCCAGCAATTGTTGCAGGAGTTAAAAGAATTGTAATGATAAATCCTGGATTTAAAGGAAAACAAAATTCAGCGGTATTATATGCGGCTCGTAAATGTAAAATTAAAGAAATTTATTCAATAGGTGGGCCTTCAGCAATTGCAGCTGTAGCTTATGGAACAAAGAAAATTAATAAAGTTAACAAGATAGTAGGGCCTGGCAATGCTTATGTGGTAGCTGCGAAAAAAAAAGTTTTTGGAGATGTTGGAATTGAAGGAATGACTGCAGGGCCTTCTGAAGTCACTATTGTTTGTGATAAATTTTCAAATCCAGAATGGGTTGCGAGTGATTTAATTGGGCAAGCAGAACACGATATTCTTGCGCAATGTATTTTAATTTCAAAAGATAAAACTTTAATAGAAAAAGTTAAAAATGAAATTTCTAAACAATTAAAAGAAATTACGAGATCTTCTATTGCAAGAAAAAGTTTAATGAATAATGGAATTTTAATGCATATTAGTTCTGATAAAAAAATAATTGATGTTGTGAATAAAATAGCACCCGAACATTTGGAGCTGAATGTTAAAAATTATAAATCTTTTGTACCAAAAGTTAAAAATTCAGGATCTATTTGTTTAGGAAAATATGCGGTAATGGCAATGACAGATTATAATGTTGGCTCTAACCATATATTACCCACTAATGGTTCAGCAGAATATTCAAGCGGAATAAGTGTTAATGAATTTTATAAACGGATTTCTTATATAAACTTATCTAAAAAGGGTATTGAAAGTCTTGGACCATCCGTTATAACACTTGCAAATTATGAAGGGTTAGCAGGACATGCTCAATCTGTAAAAAAAAGAATTAGGAGAAAATAAATTTGTCAAAACAAGACTTACTGGAATTTAAAGGAAAAGTAATGGACTTACTTCCAAACGCAATGTTTAGAGTAAAATTAGAAAATGGTCATACTGTAACAGCTCATACAGCTGGTAAGTTAAGAAAAAATAGAATTAGAGTATTGCAAGGTGATAATGTGACAGTAGAGATGACACCTTACGACCTTACAAAAGGCAGAATAATCTTTAGAGGTTAATCTTTTGCCTCGGTAGCTCAGGAGTAGAGCAGAGCCCTGAAAAGGCTTGTGTCGGAGGTGCGAATCCTTCCCGAGGCACCACCATTAACTTTTCATCTTGAAATTATTAAAAAATCAAATTAGCTTTGTAAAATAAAAAATAACATAAGGACTGAGAAATAAGATGAGTACACTAACTGGTAAAATTAAATGGTATAATGGTAAAAAAGGATATGGTTTCATTGAGAGAGATGACAAAGAGAAAGATGCCTTTGTGCATGCTTCGGCAGTAAAAGAAGCTGGTATGAGATATCTAAATGAAGGTGACAAACTTGAATTTTCATTAGAAGATGGTCCAAAAGGTCCTTCTGCAGTTAATTTAAAAAAAGTAGACTAACTTTTATAAAAAAATTTAAGGGGTGTTTTATCTACCAAAATAGATATACGTCCTTTTTTATTTTTATCTTGAATAATCAAAATTATTGTCTAAAAGATTGCTCATGATTATAAATGTTACATATAAAGAGACTTCAACAAAGACTCATAGAATTTGTTTCCATAGCCTGTAGGCTATATATTTATTTATAATATAATTTTAAATCCACACAAAAATAATATAAAAACAAGGAATGCCTGGGTGGTGTAACGGTTAGCACGAAAGTTTGTGGAACTTTAAGTTTGAGTTCGATTCTCAGCCCGGGTACCAAAAAATGAATAAAGAAAATAAATTAGTTCCTGAATTACCTTCAGGATTTGAAGATCGTTGGGATAAAAAACTTCTTCTCAAAAAGAAGCTATTAAAAGCTATTGAGAAAAATTTTATTAAGTTTGGCGCTGAGGCTCTTGAAACTCCTTCGTTCGAAATTAGTGAAAATATTGGATCTTTTCTTGCAGAAGATGACGCCAATCCTATGTCTGATGTTTTTTCATTTCAAGATGGAGAAAAAAATATTACTCTTAGATATGATTTATCAAGTCCATTAGCAAGATTTGTTGCACAAAATAATCAAGAACTTCCTTCGATTTTTAAACGCTACGCTATTCAAAATGTTTTTAGAAACGAAAAAGCAGGAAATGGGAGATATAGAGAGTTTATGCAAGCAGATTTTGACATTATTGGAAATGTTAATCCCGCTCAAGCTAATGCAGAATTATGTAATTTAATATCAAGTACATTGTCAGATTGTGGATTAAACAAAGATCAATTTACAATTAATGTAAGTAACAGAAAGATTGTTCAAGGTTTGATTGATGAATTAAAAATCTCTGAAGAAAAACAAATAAAAGTCATTAGAGCAATTGATAAATTAGATAAGCCAGGATTTGGATTAAAAGGAGTTGAAGATTTACTCAAAAAGGAAAGAAAAGATCAAAGTGGTGCAATTACTAAAGGAGCAGATCTATCAGACGACCAAGCTCAACAAATTTTAAATTTCTTAAAAATAAAAGATTTAAAACAATTAAAAGAAATTTTAAAAAACCCACTTTCTCAAGAAGGAATAAAAGAGTTAGAAGATGTATTTGAAGTACTTGGATATGGATCAAATTTAAATCAAGTTAAGACAAATTTTACAATTGTAAGAGGGTTAGCTTATTATTCAGATTTTATCGTGGAGACCAATCTAAACGTTAAAGTGACCAACAATAAAGGGAAAGAAGTAGATATTGGAAGTATATGCTCTGGAGGAGCATATGCAAAACTTATCTCAAGATTTAGAGGAGTTGATATTCCAGGAACAGGGATTAGTTTTGGTGTGGATAGATTGTTATTTGCTTTGATGCAATTAGATCAAATTAAAACAGAAGATCAAAAACCTGTCTTAGTTTGTGTAATGGATCAAAAATATTTGAAAAACTATTATGAATTAGTTGATCAATTAAGAGACAATAATATTAATGCCGAAGTATTTCTAAACACTAAAAAAAACCTTGGTAAACAACTTGATTTAGCAAATAAACGACAATTGTCTGTTGCGATTATTTGTGGCGAAAATGAATTTAATGATAATACAGTCACCATTAAAAACCTTAAAGGGGTTAAGGGTGAAAACAACCAAATAATTCCAAAAGCTGATTTAATTAATGAAATCAAAAAACTTATCTGAAAATATCCTTAGATCGGTAAAATCTAAAGGATTTAAGTATATTGATTTACCTTCAGTAATAGAGGCTAATCATATAGTTCAAAGATCAGGTGAAAACTTCAGAAAATTTATATTTTCTTTTATTGATCAAAACGGGAGTGAGCTCTGTTTAAGACCAGACTTAACTATTGCATCATGCCTTAGATATTTAGAGAACAATTTAAAAGGAAAAGAGAAGATTTATTATAATGGTCAGGCTTATAGAAAGTCACAAAATAAAAAAGACTCTATAATTAGAGATCAAGTTGGATTTGAAATTATAGGATCTAAAGATGAAAAGAATGATGATAAAGAAATTATTAATACTTCTCTAAAATCACTTCAAAATATAAAATATACAACAGGAACATTAACAATTGGCAATGTTGAAATCTTTAATTTATTAATTTCGAAATTAGATATTCCAAAGCGATGGAAGTTAAGATTATCAAGACATTTTTGGAGAGAGAAATATTTTAATGATCTTTTAAAAAGATTAGAAACAAATTCAGATGTAGATCCAACTATCGTTGAGATTGATAAAAAACGATATTTTAAAATGTTAAAAGAAGATCTTTCTAAAGTTATTGCAGGAAGATCAATTAGCGAAATTTTAAAAAGATTTGACAATAAAATTAGAGATCCAAGAGGAACAAGGAAAGGTGAAAATGTATCAAAGATTATAAAAGATTTTCTTAAAATCAAATGCCCAATTAATAAAGCTGCAAGTGAACTAAATAAGTTTTTTAAAAAAAATAAAATTAATTTAATAGTTGATCAAAAATATTTTCCAATTTCTGATAATAAAATATCGAAACTCAATGTTGTTTTCTCAGCTTCATTTGGAAGACAGTTAGAATATTATACAGGTATGGTATTTAAAATTGATATTAAGTCTATATCAAAGAACAGAAACATAATTAACGGTGGAAGATATGATAAATTAATTTCAGATCTTGGCTCAAAAAATCAAGTAGCTGCAGTTGGAGCTGCTTTAAATTTAAATTACTAATGAAAAAAAAAATAATTAATATTGGTATTCCAAGCAAAGGTAGACTTAGAAAAGATATTCTAAAGATATTTAAAAAAAATAAATTAAATCTAGTTTCAGAAAGAGGAGAAAGAGATTTATTAGGTTCAATAAAACAATTTAAAAATGTTAAAGTTTTATACCTTCATGCTAGAGAAATTATTGAAAGACTTGGAGATGGCTCATTAGATCTTGGTTTTTCAGGATTTGATTTATTAAAAGAGAGTGAAGTTAATATTCAAAACAAAATCTCTGTATCTAAAAGATATGATTTTGGAAAAGCAACTTTGGTTGTTGCAATTCCTGATCCATGGATAGATGTTCAAACAGTTGCAGATTTAGAAGAAATTGCATTTGAGTTTAAAGATAAAAAGAAGAAAAGGTTAAGAGTTGCAACAAAATATCCAAATTTAACTAGAGAGTTTCTATTTTCAAAAGGTGTTACTCAATTTAAGCTAGTTGGAAGTTTAGGTGCAACAGAAGCTTATCCTTTTACAGGATCAAGTGAAATTATCACTGATATAACGTCAACTGGTGAAACTTTAAAAGCTAATAATTTGCGTATTTTAAAGGATGGAGAAATATTAAAATCAGAGGCTTGTATGATGATATCAAAATCATCTGTAAAAAAATTAGAAGTTAAAAAGCTAACAAAGTTACTTTTTAAAAATTAGATCTTTCCAATAAACTAGAATAATCTTAATAATATCAAGGTTTCTAGCGATAGCATAAAGTGCAATTACTACCCCAATTATAAATATAATTTTTAATAATAAGAATAATTCCATCAGATAAGTTTTAAATAATTAAATATATTAATCATATTTTTACTATAAAATAAATTATTAGAATCATGGATATAATTTTAGTTGTTTTATTAGTTTTATTAGTAGGGATTGCTTCGTCAATTCTTTATCTAAATTTAAAATCTAAGCCTAAGGATGATAATGAAAATAAAGAAGTTGAGGAGATAGCAAACTTAAAGACTGAAATACAGAATTTAAAAGATACTCTTAATAATACTATTAATACATCACTGGGCTCAATGTCGACCTCATTTAATAATCTATCAACAGGGGTTACTAAAGATATGACAGAAGCCTTAACCAAAGTGGATGAGAAAGTTGGAAACTTTAACCAACAAGTGCAATTATTGAATCAAAGCCAAGAGGGGATCACTAAAATTTTAGCAGGTGTTAAAAAGTATGGAACTCTTGCAGAGTTTAGTTTGGATGCTTTAATTAAAGATTTATTACCTGCTTCTCAATTTATGACTAACGTTAAGATGAAAGAAGATACTAGTGAAAATGTTGAATTTGCAATTAAGCTTCAAGGAGACGTTTTAGTTCCTGTTGATAGTCATTTCCCTGTAGAAAAATTTAAAGCAATTACCGATGGTCATGACGTGGATGACAAAAGAGCTATCGCAGATGCTAGAGCAAAATTAGCCACTGCTTTTAAAGCTAAAGCCAAAAGTGTTAATGAGAAATATATCGTTCCACCAAAAACTACAGATTTTGCAATTGTGTATGCACCAACTGAAAGCTTATATAAAGAATTAACTGAATATCAAGATCCAGGCACTAAAGAATTATTAACTCAAGAATTAATGAAAAAACACAAAGTTGTAATTTGTGGACCAAATACTCTTTCCGCTTATTTGCAATCTTTGCATATGGGATTTCAATCATTAAAAGTTCAAAAGGGTGCAACAGAAATTTATAATCATTTAAAAACAATTAGTACGAGATTTGGAAAGCATTTTGAAAATATAATTTCTCTTAGAAAAAAATTAGAAGAGGCAATGGCAGTTGTTGATAAGTTTGGCACTGATGCTAGATCAATTACTAGAACTCTTGAAAGTATAAAAGATCCTGAACAACTTGAAAAAGCTGTTCAAACTGAAAATGTAGAAAAATTTGTTGATCACTCAAAACAAGCAAAAAATTAATTTCTATTTTTCTCCAATAAAGAATATAAGAAATCATATGCAGTGGAATAATAAATATATCTATCCAAAGTCTACTAGATCAATTGTTGATGGTTCTAGGCATTATTCTGTTAATGAAGAAAGATTACCCTCTGTTACAACAATATTAAAAGCAACTGAGTCTGAGGAAAAAAAAGCATCTCTACAAGCTTGGAAAGATAGAGTGGGTCACAAGCAAGCTGAGATTATAAAGCGAGAAGCCAGCAGTAGGGGAACTTCAATGCATGATTATATTGAAAAGTTCTTACTTGGTAAATTAAATTTAGATTTATTAGGTGATAACACCAGAGAAAGAATGATGGCAGATCAAATTATTGAAAATGGTCTAAGAAATAAATTAGATGAAATTTGGGGGTGTGAGGCAACTTTATACTATCCTGGAAAATATGCAGGGGCTGCTGACTGTATTGGCGTTTATGAAAAACGTGAGACGATAATTGATTTTAAACAAAGTAATAAGCCTAAAAAAGATGAGTGGATTGAGGATTATTATTTACAATGTGCAGCTTATGCTTTGGCGCATGATACGGTTCATGGATCAAAAATTTCTCAAGCTGTAATTTTGCTTTGTACTAAAGATAATATATTTCAAAGATTTATAATAGATGCAGAAAGACTAAAAGATTTTCAGAATAAGTTTTTAGAAAAAGTTGAACAATTTTATGCACAAAGGAGAGCAAATTGAAATACGTAGTATGGGATATTGAAACAGACTCTGCGCAAACAGATTGGGCAACAATAATTGAAATCGGAGGAATTTTATTAGATGAAAACTTTAAAGAATTAGAGCGTTTTTCAGCAAGATGCAGAATGCCTCAAGACAGGGTGCCATCTGCAACAGCTTTATGCATAAACAAATCAAATGTAAATTTATTGACTAAAGGTAATTTAAGTCATTATGAAATGCTTAGCCAAGTTGAAAATAAGTTTAAAGAGTGGTCTCCAGCAACATTTTTGGGTTATTCAAGTATTAATTTTGATGATGAAGTAATTAGAAAAGAATTCTTTAAATCTTTGAGAAAACCTTATTTAACAAATACAGAGGGTAATGTCAGACACGATGCTTTAAACATTGTTAAAGCTGCGTTTGCAATTGATAATGATATTTTAAAAACAGAGTTGAACCCAAAGGGAAATAAATCGATGAAGCTTGAGTCTTTAGCAAGATTAAACGGCTTTGAGTCAGCTGGAGCCCATTCTGCATTATTTGACACCGAACTTACTGTGAAAGTTTTAGATTTAATAAAAAAAAAACAGCCAGATATCTGGACTGAATATTTAAAGACAAGTAGCAAGGTTGTGGTTGAAAATTTAATCAAACAAGAAAATATTATTACTCTTAATGAATACTTTTATGGAAAAAGTTATCTATATTTATGTGCACCATTACACCCGAATTTTTGTTCTCATCCTGTTTATAAATGGGGACAAGTTGTTGACTTAAAAGCTGATATAGAATCAATTCAAAAACTTAATTATGAAGATCTAAAAAAAGAGATGAAAAAATCTCCCAAATTTTTAAGAACTGTAAAATCTAATAAGGCTCCTATAATATTAAATAAAAGTTTTGCATTAAAAGTAGATCCTTATAAAAAATTAGACCCTAATTTGATCAACAAAAGAGCTGAATTGGTAAAAACAAATGAAAAGTTTTCAAAAGATATTTCAAATATTTTAAGAGAAGCAGCTGAAGAAAAAATGGAAACCTCTTCACAAGAAGATATCGAACCAGAAGAATCTATTTATTCTGGGGGCTTTACATCAGCAAAAGATCAAGCATTATTTCCAAAATTTCATAATAGTGATTGGAAGGAAAAATTTGCATTATTAGATAAATTAGAGGACGAAAGATTAATTACTTTTGGGCATGGTCTCATCTTCAATGAAGCACCAGAAATTCTACCAAAGGAAATTCAAAAAAAAATAAAGAGAAGAATAGCCACAAGAATTTTAAGTACAAACAAGGAAAAATGGTGGACAGTTTCTGCATTTTACTCAGAATGCGACGAAATTAGAGAGAATGAAGATAAAATGTTTTCATTCAAATCAGTGGACGAAAAGCTTAAATTCTTAGATGGAATTAATGAATATGTGATGAATCTTGAACAAAAGTATTCTGATGCTTGATCGAATAAACTAAAAATTTTGCTTTTTGCCCATTGAATAATCAATTGAATCAATTATATCAGACATATGCTTATTGATTTTAAAGATGAAGATTTTGAGAGTAAAATTAAAAATGAGGACGTTTCAGTAATACAATTTAGCGCTGCATGGTGTGGACCTTGCAAGTCTTTGAAACCTGTTATGGATAAACTAGCTGGTGAATATAAAGAAAAAGCTGGTTTTTATTATGCAGACATAGAGGATGGTGGAATTAACACTGGAAGTGCCGCAGGGATACGAGGTGTGCCAACGGTTATTATTTATAAAAAAGGTGTTGAGGTAGATAGAAAAGTCGGCGGAGTTCCCGAAGGTCACATGAAAGAGTTCTTAGAAAAGAATATCTAATTAACGTTTAATACTTCTCCAACCAAATAAAGTGATCCTGTAATTAAAATTATATCGTTTTCCTTGACTGGAATTGAACTAATAGCATCTTGTACAGTTTCTTTATAAATAATATTTGTGAAATTATTTAGCTTGTCTTTAAGCTCTTTTCCCTTAATTGAATTAGGTTGATTAGGAATATCAATTGTGGTCAAGGTTGAGATACCTTTAAAATAACTTATGTAATCATTATGATCCTTGTTTGCCATCATTCCTAAAATAATATGTTTATTACAGTCTAAACTTTGCAAATATTCATTAAGTACTTTTGCTCCCAATGAATTATGAGATCCATCTACAAATAATTTGTTCTCTTTAACAAGATCTTTAAGTTTTCCTGACTTTATTTCTTGAAGTCTGCCAATACTATCTATTTTAATTATCCCTTGCTGTATTTGAGTGTCTTTTATAACAAAATTTTTTATTGATCTTAGAGTTGCAATAGCTGTTGAAATATTCTCTAATTGAAATTGTCCTTTAACATTTGGCATTGGTAGTTTTATTCCACCCAATTGATCTTCATAATAAAAAAAATTATTTTCTCTCACTGTAAAACTATAATTTTCATTATAAAAAACTTTATTTGAATTATTACTTGATATTGTTTTTTTAATATTGTCTGTAATTTTTTTAGTACTTTGTTTTGCAACTATAATATTTGAGTTTAAAAGAGTTGAAGTTTTTTCATAAATAATTTTTTCAATTGTTTGTTCATTCTCAGGTAGCCAATCTAAATGATCAAGGCCAATAGAGGTTACAACACTAGCCAGGTTATTTTTAAGGATATTAGTGGCGTCAAATCTATGAAATAAGCCCGTTTCAATCAAATTTATATTATCTGGATATTGAGAAGCTTTTAAAAAATAAGCTGTAGTCAGTATCTCAAAAAAAGTAATTGGTTCATTATTGTTAGCTTTTTCAATTTCTTCAAATAAACTTGCTAAATCATCATCATTAAGTTCTTGGTTATTAAAGACAAACCTTTCATTAATTTTTTTGATGTGAGGGCTAGTGTAAATATTACATTTGAGGTTCGCTTCTTTTAAAATAGCAAACATTGCTTGGATTGTTGAATATTTTCCATTTGTGCCAACAATTGAAATTGCTTTAAGTTTATCTTGAGGGTTTCCTAATCTTTTACAGAGATTTTGAATACGATCTAAACTTAGATCTATTTCTTTAGGATGCAGCTCTTGTAAGCGACTGACTATCTTCTGAAGTTTCATTTTGCTCAGAACTTATAACAGAATTTTGCTTTAGCAATATTGATAATAAGGTTCCAATTTTTGATACAAGATCTTTACGTTCTGCAATTAAGTCAACAAATCCCGTTTTTTCTACATACTCACTTTTTTGAAATCCCTCAGGCAATTCTTCTTTAACAGTTCCTTGAATAACCCTTGCTCCTGCAAAAGCAATTAACGCACCTGGTTCAGCAATATGAATGTCGCCAAGCATTGCATAAGAGGCCGTTATACCACCAGCTGTTGGGTCTGTAATGCACACCAAATAAGGTAGTCCATTTTTCTTCAATTCATTTATTGCGAGTGTTGTTCTGGTCATTTGTGATAGAGATATTAAACTTTCCATCATTCTCATTCCACCACCGGCACTTATACATAAAAAAGGAGTTCGGTTTTCAATAGCATGTTGTATTCCATATAAAAATGCTTCACCTTCTGCAGCTGCCATTGAAGCTCCTAAAAAGTCAAAATCTGATGCGACTGCTGTAACTTTAATATTTTTGATTTTTCCACAAACAACCATCATACCACATTCCATCCCAGTTTTTTTACGAGCACTTTTTAATCTATCTTTGTAAGATTTTGAGTCAGTCCAATTTAATGGATCATCTTTAGGAATAGGAGTTTTAAATATTTCATAATTATTTTTTCCAAATAAAATATCAAATCTTTGGCTTGGTTTAATTCTATGATGTCTATTGCAGTCTGGACATACCCATAAATTATCTGCTAAGTCTTTCTTTAGTATCGGTCCCTTACAACATGAAGTCCAATCACTCTTAGCTATATCTTCTTTTGAAGCTCTTTCATGAATAGCAGTTTTAATTTTTTCACCTGCTTTAATTATTTTTGTAATCCAATTCATTTAATTTTATTTTTTAATCTTTTTACGATATTAGTAACATTTGTGACAGCATTTTGTCTCTTTTTAATAGAGTTAGAAATTTCCTTACAGATTGCGCTACCGACCACTAATCCATCTGCTTTTTTAAGAGATTTTATTGTTTTTTCAGTAATCCCAAATCCAATAACAATATTTTTAGATTTATTTTGTTTTTTAATTTTACTGTATCTTTCTAATATTTTTTTGGGAGAAACTTTTAATTTACCTCCAGTAGTAGAAAGCATACTTATGTAGTAAAGCATATCATGTGAGTCTTTGATAATTTTTTTTAATCTTATCTTAGATGTAGTAGGAGAAACTAATTGAATAAAATTAATTCCTCTTTTTTTACATTTAGTGGCAAATTTTTTATTTTCGGGATATGGCAAATCAACAACTATCAAACCGTCAACTTTTACATTTTTACATTTATCTAAAAATTTATTTTCATTATATTGAAAGATCATATTGTAATATCCCATCAAAATAATTGGTTTAGTTTTTTTCGATTTTTTAAAATCGTTTGCTAAAGAAAAGACATCATTGATTTTAATCCCATTTTTAATTGCTCGATATGCACTTGTTTGAATTTGACCTCCATCAGCGATTGGAGTGTTATGAGGAAATCCTAACTCGCATATATCCGCATAATCAGAAATTGATTTAAGTATTTCTAGAGACTTCTTTTTTGTACTATCACCTGCTACAGTGTAGGTAAGGAGAGCTGGTCTACTTTCTTTTTTTGCATTTTGAAATGCTTGATTTATTAAAGAAGCCATTATTTTTTACCCAATCTTTCTTTTAAAATATCTCTGTCTTTTTTTGCATCACCACATGAATTAACTATGATAATGGTATCTTTACTTAATTTAGGAGCAATCTTGATAGCTTCTGCAAATGCATGACTAGGCTCTAGACTTGGATTTAAATTTTCATATTTAGTTACCATTACATATGCATTAAGAGCATCTTCATCTGTTGCATAAGTATATCTTGCTCTTTTAGTATCTTTTAAAAAACAATGAATAGGACTAACACCTGGGTAATCTAACCCAGCACTAATAGATTCTGTGTCATTGATTTGTCCTTCGTTATTTTGGCAAAGATATGATGCTGCTCCATGTAAAATTCCAATCTTTGTATTTTTGCTTAGGGGTGCTGCATGAAGTTTTGATTTTTTAGGTCCACCAGCTTCTACACCAATTAATTCAATTTGCTTTTTATCATAATCAATAAATTCACTCCAAAAACCATAAGCAGAGCTTCCTCCACCAACGCAATTAATTAGCTTTATTTTTTTTGGAATTTTTTTAAATTGTGATTTTAATTGTACTTTTAATTCTCTAGAGATTTGTGCTGTACTCCATCCACAGATTTTAACAAATATATTTGGACCAACGGTACTACCAACACACATATGAGTATTATCACAATTAGATACCCAATATCTCATACATTCACTGACTGCATCCACTAGTGTTTGACTACCTGAATAAACTGGAACTATTTCAGCTCCATTTTTTTTCATTGCATCACAGTTAGGTTTTTGTCTTTTAATATCCTTTGCACCCATAAATATTTTACATTTAAGACCAAATTTTTTAGCAGCCATACTGAGCATTTTTCCTGCATAACCAGCGCCTGTATCTCCAACGATATATTTCTTACCCATTGATTTACAGATAAGAGCATGGACAGTTGCATTATATATTTTGTGTGCACCTCCATTAGCTTCAGACACAACCTTTGCCCAAATTTGAGCACCTCCCAAGTGGTTTGTTAGATTATTGAGTTTTACAAATGAAGTGGGGGTGCCAATATAATTTTTAAAATAAAAATTTCTTTTCTTTAAAAATCTTTTATCTTTTCTAAGTTTTTTAAATTCGTTTGTTAAATCTTCCACAGGTTTTTTTAAGGTTTCAGGAATAAAACTTCCTCCAAATTTACTACCCCAAAAACCTTCCTGATCATGCTGATCAATCAACGGAATTCCTCTCTTAAGTTTCATTCTGTACCTGTTCTACCTTGTTTAAAAATATATCTATTTTGGATTTATCTTTTACCCCAGAAGTCTCTAGACCCCCAGATATATCTATAATATCTGCTATTTTTTTAAAATTTTCAAAATTATCATTTATTTGAATGTTTCCCGCTATCATTAACGGTTTGTTAATCTTTATTTTTTGAATAAGTTCATGATCAAAAGCCATACTCTTTTCGTAACCTTTACTGTCAAACAAATAAATATCTGTTACATCAAAGAACAAATGGTAATTTTCAACATCAGTTTTATCTTTTATAGTTAAAGCAGTAATAATTTTTTTATGATATTTTTTTTTAATTATTCTTATTTCTTCAGGTGAACAGTTATAAATTTGATAATAATCAAAAGGAAGGTGTTTAATTTTTTTTAAAATATCTTCATTAGGTTTCACAAGTACTGCTACAAAATTAGATTTTTTTTTATCTAATGCTAATAGTTTGTTTAGTTTTTCAACTTTAACATATCTTGAGCTTTTTTTATAGTTACAAATGAAACCAATAAATTGAGGTGGATAAGGATGATTAATTATAAAATTAAGAGTATCAAGATCTGATATCCCACAGATTTTAGACCCTTTAATCATTATTTAAGTGATCAATTAATCTTTGAATATTATTTTTGATATTTCCTTTAATTAATGATCTTCCAATTACAATTCCCGATACTTTATTTTTAAAAGCATCTTTGGGGGTCGTAATTCTTGATTGATCATTAGTATCATCACCAGGTAGTCTAATTCCAGGAGTTACAATAAATAAGTTTTTGTATTTTTTTCTAACTATTTTTGCTTCGTGTGCAGAGCAAACAATACCATCACATCCTGATTTTTTTATCAGATCAGATTGTTTTAATACTAATTGTTTTACAGACTTTGTGTGCCCTATATCTTTAAGTGATTTATTATTAAGACTTGTTAGAATTGTGACACCAAGTACTTTTATATCCTTATTAATGGATTTTGCTTTTTTTTTAATGGCTTTTAGCATTTCCAAACCACCATTTGCATGAACAGTTATATATCTACATTTTTTTAAGTCTTTTAAACTTTCCATTGCTGAAAAAGCAGTTTGTGGAATATCATTAATTTTTAAATCTAACCAAAATTCTTTTTTAAAATTTTCTAAAAATTTTCTACTATTTTTAGAGTAAAAAAATTGTAAACCAAATTTTGGAATAACCTTAAGTTTATTTGTGTGAGTATAAAATATTATCTTTTTTATTTCTTTAAGATTTGAAGTATCACAGGCAACAAATATAGTTTTATTCTTCATTATTCAATTTTTTAAACAAGTCTTTTGACATTTTAAAGTGAATTGTTTTTTTTTGAGGTGTATTAACTTTTTCACCAGTTTTAGGGTTTCTAGAAATTCTTGCTTTTTGAATATTTGCGAAAAAAACTCCAAAACCTCTTAATTCTACTCTATCTCCTCTTTTAAGAGTCTGTTTGATTTCATCAAGAATTATATTTGTAAATTTTTCGAGGTCTTTTTTAAGAAAATTAGGATAATTTTTAGAGAGTTGATTTATAAGCTTAGATTTTACAATAGCCAATTTAATTCTTCTTTTATTCTTTATCTTCTTCTTTTTTTTTTAAATCCTCAGATAATGAAGAAAAAGGTAAGTTTTTACCTGATCCTTCAGATCCGTATTTATCTAAAGCTTCTTTTTTCTCAATTTCTTCTAATAGTTTAATACTTAAAGTCACTTTTCTCTTTTTAAGATCAATTTCAGCTATCGCGCAGTCCAATTTCTCACCCCCGGTCCATCTGCTTGGTCTTGCATCTGCTGCATTAATTGCAATTGCTGATTTTTTTATTTGAAAATCTATTTCACATCCCTCTGGTCTTACAATTAATCCTTTGTTATCTGTTGACACAACTTTAACAGTAATTATTTGATTTTTTGTTTTGTCAGTAAACCAATCAAAAGGATCAACTTTTGTTTGTCTTAGGCCTACTCTAATTTTTTGTTCTGAAGATTTAACTTCTAAAACTTTGACTTTAATTTTATCACCCTTTTTATACTTCTCTAACTCCTCTTCTCCATTATTTAAATATGTTAAATCATTACAGTGTAAAAATGCATCTATATCTAAATTCTCTACTTTCACAAATAAAGAATATTCATTTTTATTTACTACTTCTCCATCAACAATAGTTCCAACTGGATATTTCTTTTCAAATACCTCAAAAGGATTTTCTTGAGTTAACCTATGTGATATAGCTACACGTCTTTTTTCTTTATCAATTTCTGTAATTACACAATCAATTTCATCACCAATTTTAAACATTCTTTTTGAAGAAATATTTTTTTTAGTCCAACTTAGTTCGCTAGAGTGAAGTAAAGTAGTCAAGCCTGGTTCCAATTCACAAAATGCTCCAAATTCCATTAGTTTAACAACTTTCACTTTATAAATTTTGTTTAACTCATAATTTTCAATATGTTCAAATGGGTCTGGTGACAATTGTTTTACAGAACAGCCTACCTGTAATTTTTCTTTATCCACAGTAATAACTTTTAAATCATGTTTTTCACCTATATTAAAAACTTCATCAGGATGATTGACTCTTGAGTAAGAAATTTCTTGTAGATGAACTAAAACATCTAGTTCATCATTGACATTAAAAAAACATCCAAAAGTGCTATAACCTTTAACCTCTGCACCTTTAATAATATCACCCACTTTATACTTTTCTATAATTTTTGCTTTATCTTCTTTTTTGAAAGAAGAGATAATTTCTCTTCTAGAAACACAAGCATTTCCTCTTACCTTATCTAATTTGATTAATGCAAATTTTTGAGGTTCGTTCATTAGATGACCTATATCTTTTAAAGGTTTGTCACTTATTTGTGACCCTGGTAGAAACATTAATGAACCTGTATCAATATGTTCTACGATACATCCACCTTTACATTTTGATGTAATTTTTCCCATGATAGGTTCTTTTTTTTCATAGGCTTCAACTAGTTTATCCCAACCTTTAATTTTTTGAGCTTTACTTGCTGAGACTAATACTTCACCGTGCTTATCTTCAATTTTCTCTAATAATACAGAGATTATTTCTCCTACTTTTATTTTTTCAGCAAGACCCATACTTTTTAATTCATTAATATCTATTACAGGTTCACTTTTTAACCCTTCAACAAAAAGAAAAACAAATTTTTCAGTGATTTTATTTATTTTCCCCTCGATCACTTTTCCTTCTTCGATCTGAATTTTTGAGAGTTGACTATTAAGTAATTTTTCGAATTCTTGAGTTGCTGGATTTTTTAAATCTTTGTATATTTCCATTAAGTATTTAATTTCCTGTCTATAATTTTTTTTATTTTTAAAAAACACGCTCTTTTAGATAAATTTGTCGTGTTAATCAATACCGAATCTTTTGTTTTCTTTAGTGGTGAGATTTTTCTATTAAAGTCGCTTTTATCTCGTTTTTTGACACTTTTAAGCACTTCTTTATATGAAATTTCTTTATTTAGACTTTTTAATTCATTATATCTTCTCTTTGCTCTTGTTTTTACATTAGCAGTTATAAAAAATTTAAAATTTGCATCTGGAACTATATTATAAGTAATATCTCTTCCATCAAGACAAGAACCTTTAAATTTTTTTGGAGGATTATATGCTAGATTTATTTGAAAAGTGTAAACAAGTTTTCTTATATTTTTAATTTTAGATATTACAGAAGCTTCTGTACCAACTTCATCAGTTAGTAAAATTATATTTTCAAGATCTTTGGTTTTTAAATTTTTAATTTTCTGTCTAACAAATTTTTGATTAAATTTTTTTGGAAATCTAAGTTTTAAATAAGCAACAAATCTATAAATTTTTCCAGTATCAAGAAAAAAAAGTTTATAATGTTTTGATATAGCTTTAGCTAAAGTACCAGCCCCTGCTGCAGCTGGAGAGTCAATTGCAATCTTTAAAATATTTTTTCGTTTAATCATTATTTTTTTAAATCATTTATTATATTTAAAAAATTTGGGAATGAAGTTTTTATAGAGTCTTTATCATGAATATGCCACTCACCTCCAAATGATAAAGCTGCTATTATACCTGTCATAAATACCCTATGGTCTTTAAGAAAATTTTTAATTATAATTTTTTTATTAATTTTTAAATTAGGATTACCAAATATCTTGATAGAGTTTTTAGTTACAATAGTTTTAACACCTATTATTTTTAAAATTCTAGCACCCCATTTTAGTCTTGGACTCTCTTTTTGATTTAATTCAGCTAAATCTTTAAAATAAGAAATTCCTTTTGCTTTAGCAGCAACTAAAAAAATCACTAAGAATTCATCAATAGCTCCACTATTTAGTGCTGAAGGACAATTAATTTTCTTTAGATTTTTTGGACTTTTAATTTTAATGTCTGCTTTTTTTTCTCCTTTATATGTTTCTTTATTTTTAAAGATAATTTTTACACCCATTTTTTTTAGAATTGTAATAATACCTAATCGTGATGGGTTTATATTGACATTTTTAATAGTTAGTCGAGAATTTTTAGATAATGCTACCAGAACTATAAAAAAAGCAGCAGAACTAATGTCCGAAGGAATTGTATAATTGAGAGTCTTAATTTTTTTTACTTTATTAATTTCAATTAAATCATATTTTTTTTTCTCCTTAATTTTAATAGGTAACTTTAGATGTTTGCATAATAATTCAGTATGATTTCTTGACTTTTTTGCCTTAATAAAAGTTGTACCTTCAGTTCTCATAGCACCAAAAATTACAGCACTTTTACATTGTGCAGATCCTATATTTTCATAATATTTGAAGGGTTTTAAATTTGAAGAACCACTCAATATTAGTGGAAGATTTTTTTTATTTTTAAGTTTAAAATTGGCACCAAATTTGCCCAAAGGTTTGGAGACTCTTTGAAAATCTCTTTTAGATAAACTTTTATCTCCAATCAATTTTATTGAATGGGATGTATTAATTAATAAGCCTAAAATTAGTCTTCCAAGAGTACCAGAGTTACCGGCATTAATAATAAGATTTTTTTTTATTTGATAACCGTTGATACCTTTTCCGTAAATCTCGCAAATATTTTCTTTAAGTTTAACTTCAATTCCTAATTTTTTTATAATTTTAATTGCAGCCATAACATCATCAGACATTAATAAGTTTTTGGCCTTCGATTTACCATTTGCAAGAGATGAAAATAAAACCCATCTTATACTTATACTTTTATCTCCACTGACTATTATTTCTTTATCAAAATTTTTAATCTTATCTTTAATAATTATAGAATTAGACATTAATTATTAGTTAAATTTAAAACTATTTCCAAAATAAGCATTTTGGGCATTAATGTTATTAACAAGATTATTCGGAGTATCTTGAGCTATTATTTTACAATTATTTAATATCATAGCAATATCAACACAAGAAAGTAAATCTCTTGCCTGGTGATCACAAATACATATAGTAATTTCATTTTCTTGTTGAAGATTTACAATTATTTCTTGTAGCATTTTTATAGTTAATACATCCAATGCTGCAAAACATTCGTCCAGTAGTAGAACTTTTGGTTGACTTAAAATTGATAATGCGATTACTAATTTCTTTTTTTGTCCTCCTGATAAAAATTTTGCTTTGATATCTTTTAAATTTTCAAGTTCAAATTTTGAAATTAAATAATTAATTCTTTCATATCTCAAATTTTTATTATCAATAACTATCTCACTTACTGCTTTTAAATTTTCATGAAGTGTAAGATCGTTGAAATACCCTCCATATTGAGGAACATAACCAACTTTAAATTTTTTAGTTCTATAATAAATTGGAAATTCGGTTACATTTTGACCATTAATTTTTATTTTACCAGATTTAGGCTTAATTAAACCAGTAATAAGATTAAATATTGTACTCTTACCAACACCATTAGGACCAAGCATCCCAAAAATTTGACCTTCATTTATATTAAAATTTATATTATCTAGAATTAATCTATTTCCGTAAGCAAGAGTTACATTTTCAAATTCAATAATTGAATTTTTTTTTTTGAAAGATTTAATCCGAAATTTTTTTATAACTGCCATATTAATTTTTAGACTTTATCTTAACTTTTTTTAACTCTTCATGCATATAAATTTTTACATCTTTTGTAATAATGTTTATCTCAACAACGTCAGCTTTTAGAGTACTTTTTAAATTCGAGTAAACAACATTTTTTGAAATTGTCATTAAATTACCTTCTATAGAAAAATCTACATATTCTGCAGAAATTTTATTATCTAAATAATTAATTATTACATTTTCAGAAAAAATTGTATTAAAATTTTCTGTATTATATTTGCCAAAATTAGATTTAATAATTATTTTAGTTAAATTATCTAATTCTATGGAAGCATCAATTCTTTTTAAAAAGATAATTTTATTATCAGAAAAATCTATTTCACCCTCTAATGCACTTATTTTATAAGTATTACCTTTAGGATCTTTTGACTCAAAACTTACTTCAGTAATTATATTTGAGCTATAAATATTATCCTCAGCCTCTTTTATTTCTGCTTCTATTTTTTTTGGACTTTCTTTTGAATATTTAATGTATGAAATAAATGAAATTATTGAAATAAATATAATTGTATAAATTATAAGATTCTTTTTTTTCATCAATCAACATTTGATTGCAGGATTTTATGTATATGAAGAACACCTATTGTTTTATGTTTATTTCTTTTATCATGTACGCAAAGCAATGTGATCCTCTTTTCATTCATTATTGCTAAAGCTTTTGCTGCCAAAGCATTTTTATCTATACTAATTGGGTTTTTTGTCATTATTTTTGCAACATTCATTTCATTTAAATTTTGTTTCTTTTCATTGAAACGTCTGATATCACCATCGCTAACAATTCCAGAACTCTTTCCTCGTTGATTCTGAACTATTAAAACTCCTAGTTTTTTTTTGCTCAATATTTTTATAGCATTTTTCATATTTAAATTTTCATTAACAAATGGAATTTTGTTTCCTGTTAACATTATATCTTCGACTGTTCGCAAATGAGCTCCCAAACTACCTGCAGGATGTATTTTTTTAAAATCGAATTTACCAAATTTTTTATATTGCATAGCTGATATTGCTAATGCATCTCCTAATGCTAGCTGTGCTGTTGTACTTGATGTAGGTACAATACCGCCTGACTCTTTTACCTCAGGAATTACAAGCTTAATATCTGATGCTTTGTATAAAATTGAATCTTTTTTAGACATAATTCCTATCAACATAATTTTATTTCTGTTAGCATATTGAATTATATTTTTAAGTTCACTAGTTTTCCCTGAGTAGCTTATTAAAATTAAAATATCTTTTTTTGAAATACTTCCTAAATCTCCGTGAGATGAGTCGCTTGCTGACAAGTTAAATGATGGAGTGCCAACTGAAGATAGAGTTGCTGATATTTTAGCAGCAATCAATCCACTTTTGCCTACACCACATAAAATGACTTTGGATTTACATTTTGCAATTTCTGTTACAGCTTTATTAAATGAATTATCTATTTTTTTTTTTAATTTTTGTAATGCTTGGATTTGAAGATCAATTACTCTTTTTGCTGTAGGTATAAATTTTTTATTCATTAATGGGACCAGATATCATCTTTAAATAATGCTAAATCAAGATCTACTCTTGTTTTTAAGAACTTAAGACAATCTTGATAAAGTTCAATCCTGTTTTCTCTAATTAATATATTGTAGAGTTCTTCATGTATTTTGTGTAAATAAATTACGTCATTGGCACAATATTTAAGTTGTGAAGGAGTAAGTTCGCCACCAAAATCAGAACTTTGAAACTGCTTACTAATATCTATATTTATAAACTCTTTGATTAGTATCTTTAAAGAGTGATTGTCTGAATAAGATCTAGCTAATTTTGAAGCAATCTTAGTGTCAAGAATATTATTGGTTTCTGTTTTAAGATAGTACTTGATATGGGCCATATCAGCTCTACCGTAATGAAATATTTTGGTTATATTTTCATCTTGAAATAACTTTATTAAATTGGGTGCGTTATAACTTTTTCTATCAAATTGGATAATATGAGCGTCTGAATTGCCTGATGATAATTGTATTAAACAGAGAGGGTCTCGTCTAACATTTAAACCCATAAATTCTCCATCAACAGCTAATACATTGCCTAATTTTAAATCATCTGGTAAGTCATTTTTGTGAAGTTTAATATTAATACTCATTTTTAAACATATATATATGAAAGCAAAAAATTGTCTAATTTTTGGTGGTAGTGGTCAAATCGGTCGAAACTTAATAAGAAAGCTGACAAAAAATAACTATAGAGTAACGGTAGTGACCAGAAATACTCATCAAAAAAGTTATATAATTAAAACTCAAGCAAACGCAGGGTATATTGATATTGTAGAAGCCAATATATTTGATGAAAAAAAAATAAGAAAGCTTTTTAAAAAAGCAGATATTTGTATAAATCTAATAGGAATATTATTTGAACAAAAAAAAGGAAATACATTTAAAAATATTCACACAGTTTTTCCATCTTTGCTAGCTAAACTTTGTAAAGAATATAATATAAAACACTTTATTCACTTATCAGCGCTAGGGATTAATGAAGCATCAGACTCTAATTACGCTATAAGTAAATTGCAAGGTGAGAGTAATATTTTAAAAAACTTTCCTTTGGCTACCATTTTAAGACCATCGGTTGTTTATTCTGTAGATGATAATTTTACAACTAATTTTATGACTCTTCTAAATAGACTGCCTGTATTTCCACTATATTATGAAGGTAAAACAAGATTTGCACCTATTCATTGTTCAGACTTAACAGATACAATTAATTACATAATTTCAAACAATATTTACTCTAAAATAATTGAATGTACTGGACCTGAAATTATAACATTTAAAGAATTGATACAAAAATTACTAAATTTGATTAATAAAAAAAGATTTTTAATTTCTTTTCCATTACCGTTTGCTAAATTTACTGCAGGATTTTTTGAATTATTTCCAAATCCTTTACTTACAAGAGATCAATTACGACTTCTAAAGTATGATAATATTTCATCTGGAAAATATAAGACAAATTCAGAAATTGGAATTCCTAGTGTTAGATTTTTTGATAAAGAAGTTAAAAAATATTGCTATATGTGGAGGGAAGGAGGACAGTTTTCTACTAAAAAATATATTGATGATTCAGAAAATAAAACTAATTAATTATATTTATGCAGACTGTATTTTTTTTTCTATAAATTCTGGAACCTCCTCTTTTTCTGAAGAATCTTCTTTTTTACCTTTGGGTTGATAAGCATATAGAAGATGTAATTTACAATAAGAAAAATCTTTTAAAGAAGATCTGCCACAAAAATAAAAAGATTTTTCATTTGGATGACCTATAGGCCACTTGCATGAGCTTTCATCAAGTTCCTCGAGTTGTTTTGGATTTTCAGGTTCAAAATCTTTTTCAATAATTAAAGATTTAAATTTACTTTTTCTTCCTTTTTTACCTTTTATATCTCTGTGTTCTGATGAATTTTCAAAACTTTTATTAGATGTAGCTGCTCTTGTTTTAATTTTAGCAGACAGGTTTAATCTATGAGCTTTACCAATAACTGCGTTTCTACTAATACCCCCTATAATCTCTGCAATTTGACTTGCAGTATTTCCTTTGCCCCAAAGCTCTTTTAGTTTATTAACTTTTTCTTCGTTCCAGCTCATAATCTATATGTTGTGTTATAGTTTTATATAACAACAATATACTGATATACTAAAAAATTAAACAAGCAAAATCTTAAAGTTGTTAACAAAAATAGTTAAAAATTGGTTTATAGGTATTTTCAATCATAACTTGTATCTAATAATTAAAATTTATAAAAACTTACTAAAATTATGAGTTATCTAGCAAAAAATTATAATCGAAAAAAAATTTCGTTTAAATATGGAAAAGGAAGTTTTTTGTATTCAACAAATGGAAAAAAATATTTAGATTTTGTTCAAGGTATAGCCGTAAACTCTTTAGGTCATTCACATCCTAAGTTAGTAAAAACTGTAAATAATCAATCAAAAAAACTTTGGCATGTTTCAAATGCATTTCAAATTCCAGAAGGAGAAACGTTAGCCAAAAAATTAGCTAAAAAAACTTTTGCTGATTATGTTATGTTTCAAAATAGTGGTGCAGAGGCAACGGAGGCAGCAATAAAAGCTGCTAGAAGATATTTTTACTCTATTGGAAAGCCAAAAAAAAATAGAATTTTATGTGTTAAAAATAGTTTTCATGGAAGAACATTAGCTGCAATATATGCGAGTGGTTCAAAAAAAATGACAGAAGGTTTTGGACCAAAAGTTAGTGGTTTTGATCATTTTGAATTTGGTAATCATAAATCTTTTAAAAACAAAATTACTAAAAATACAGCTGCGATTATGGTTGAAACTATTATGGGAGAGGGAGGAATAAAAGTAATACCAGATTGGTGTTTAAAAGAATTAAGAAAAATTTGTGATAAAAAAAACATACTGTTAATACTTGATGAAGTTCAATGTGGAATTGGAAGATCTGGTGACTTTTTCGCTTTTGAAAAATCAAAAGTAAAGCCAGATATTGTACCGATTGCAAAAGGAATAGGTGGTGGATTTCCAATAGGAGCAGTTTTAATGAATAAAAAAGTGGCTTCTGGAATGACAGCTGGGACACATGGATCTACTTTTGGTGGCAATCCATTGGCAATGACTGTTGGTAATTCAGTGATGGATATAATTTCAAATAAGAAATTTTTAAAAAACGTTAGGAGTATTTCAGAATATTTTTTTTCTAATCTTAAAAAAATTCAAAATGAATATCCTAATATTATAAAAGAAATAAGAGGAAGAGGTTTGTTGATAGGAATACAGCTTAAAGCAGATCAAACGAAATTTATAAACAAACTAATGGATAATAATTTATTAACAATAAGAGCTGCTGAAAATGTTGTTAGAATTTTACCACCACTAAATGTAAAAAAGAGTGAAATTAATCAATCACTTAAAATAATAAAAAAAGTTTGTTCAGAATTAAATTAATATGAAACATTTTATAAACTTGAAAGATATACCAGCTAAAGATCTTAGAAAAATTATTGTTGATGCAAAAAAAAGAAAAAAACTAAGAAAAAAGTTAAGTACTTTAGAGGTTGATAAGGGGTCTCCATTAAAAGGTAAAATGCTTATTCAAATGTTTGAAAAAGCAAGCTCTAGAACAAGAATAAGCTTTTATTTAGCAATAAAGCAACTTGGAGGAGGAACTTTAACACTAAGATCAAATGAATTACATCTTGGTCAAGGTGGTGAAAGTATATCTGATACAGCTAAAATACTCTCAACTTATGGTGATGGATTTATGTTGAGAACAGATAGTGATAAAAAAATTGATGATTTTAAAAATTGTTTATCAATTCCATTAATAAACGGCTTAAGTCCATCTTCACATCCAACTCAAGTTTTGTCTGATGTTTTTACTGTTGAAGAAATAAAGAAAAAACCGATTTCAAAATTAAATATTTGCTGGATTGGAGATTCTAATAATGTTTTAGACAGTTTAATTGCAGCATCGATAAAATTTTCATTTAAATTAAACATAGGATGTCCAAAAAATTTTGAACCAGGCAAGGAAGTTAGAGCTTGGGTTAAGAAAAATAATAAAAAAATATTTATTTATAATGACCCAAAAAAAGCTGCTATTGGAGCTGACGTTATATTTTCAGATAAAGTTATTTCTCTAAATGATAAACTAAATAAAACTAAAAAAATTGAACAATTTAAAAAATTTAAGATAAATAAAAAATTAATGAGCTATGCAAAGAAAGATTGTATTTTTCTCCACTGCTTGCCTCGTGGATCTGAAGTAAGTGATGAAGTTTTTTTAGGAAAAAAATCTCACGTTTGGAAACAAGCTCTTAATAGAGTTCATGTTCAAAAAAGTATTTTATTATATTGTTTTGGAAAATTAAGGTAGTGGTACTGGACTATCTGAATTTTGATTTAAGTATTTTATAACTGAAGCTCTATCTTTTTCTTTTCTTAATCCAGCAAATGCCATTTTTGTTCCTTTAATCCATTTTGCAGGTTTAATTAAGTAACCATTTAATTCTTCAAATGTCCATTCTTTATCAAATGATGCTAGAGCTTTAGAATATTTATAATCTGAAACAGCACCAGTTTTTCTTCCAACAATGTTATATAAAGCAGGACCAATATTATTTTTTCCACCTTTAACGATTGAATGACATGCAGCACATTTTTTAAAAACTTTTTCACCTAAAGTAATATCTCCAATTGCCATCAATGCTGCGATATCAATTTTTTCTTCTACATCTGTCGTTGAAGATGATGATACAGTTGTAGCTTGCTCAACTTCAACTGCGTATCCAGGAGTTTTAGGCTTTTCCACATGAAATATGACGTCTGATAATTTACCAATGCCAATGACCAAAAGTGCAACCATTAGTACAGCTGCTACAATTTTATTAATTTCAAAAGAATCCATTTTTTCAAATATTATGTTGGAACATATATCACGATAAATTAAAAAATTACCAAAATTTAATGTATAAATTTGCCTCTATTTCTATTTAATGGGTATAATAATATTTCAATAATTAATGAAAACATTAACTATTATACCCTCACGATTATCGGCAACTAGGCTGCCTAGTAAACCTCTATTAAAAATTAATAATATATCAATTATATCCCATGTTTTTAAAAGAGCTAAAGAAGCAAATATTGGTGAAGTAGTTGTTGCGGCGGAGGATCAAGAAATAGTAGATGACGTTGTTAAAAATGGAGGTAGAGCCATTCTAACAAGCAGAAATCATAAAACAGGAACTGATAGAATTTATGAGGCATTTAAAAAACTTGAAGTAAATGATGTAGATTTAATAATGAATTTGCAAGGTGATGAGCCAGCAATTGATATTGATGATATTATAAGTCTAAATAAAAAAATGGTCATTAGTCAATCTAAAATGGGTACACTTGCCGCTAAAATCAGGGATCTCAAAGAATTAGACAACGAAAATATTGTAAAAGTTATAACTAATGACAATTTAAATAATGATAAATTTTCTAGGGCAAAGAATTTTTTGAGAAAATCTTCTGAAGCAACAAATATCTATCATCATATTGGAATTTATTGTTATTCTACTGAAACATTAAAAAAATTTGTTGAATTAAATCAATCTAAAAATGAAATTGAAAATAGATTGGAACAGTTGAGAGCATTAGATAACGATATTGAAATAAATGTTGCACTTGCAAGCTCTTCTCCAATTGGAGTCGATACAGAAGAAGATTATCTGGCCTTAAAAAAAATTATGGAATATAAAGCTTAATGGAAAAAATTTATTTTCAAGGCACTTTCGGAGCTTATTCGCATTTAGCTGCATTGTCAGTTGATCCAGATGCAGAAATTATACCATGCAAGACTTTTGATGATTGTTTTAATAAAGCAATTCTAGAGCCAGATTGTAAAATAATTATTCCCGAGTCAAATAGAATTACAGGAAATATTGGTATAGAATATTTAATCTTTAAACACAGATTAAATATTTATAAAGAACATTTTCAAAAAATAGAACATAATTTATTAGGCCAACCTGGTGCAAAGCTTAGTGATATAAAAGAAGTATATTCTCATGCCCAAGGTTTGTCTCAATGTTCAAAATTTATAAAAGAAAACAAAATCACAGAGCATATTAGGGCGGATACGGCTGGATCTGCAGAAATGATTTCAAAAACTAAGGATATTAAACAATCTGCTATAGCATCTTCTTTGAGCGCTAAAATTTATGAATTAGATATTGTAAAAAAAAATATAGAAAATGAAAGTGGCAATTTAACAAGATTTTTAGTAATGGGTAAAAATATTTCACAACCTGAATTTGGTAATAATAAATATATCACTTCTTTTTTATTTAAACTTAAAAGTAAACCAGCTGCCCTTTACCAGTCCTTAGGAGGTTTTGCTATTAATGGGGTAAATCTTACTAAATTACAAAGTTATCCAGAAAAAAATACATTCGATTCTTACTTTTTTTTATGTGATCTAGATGGGCATATTGAAGATCCAAAAGTTCAAAAATCTTTAGAAGAGTTAGGCCTTCATTGTGAGGATTTTCACGTCTTGGGTGTTTTTGAGGCTGATAAGTTGAGACAAAAATAAAAATCTTTTCTTGTAGATTAGAAATTATAACTGCTATAATAGTTTTGGAGGCTAGAGGTGGATGCTGCTTGAACCCGACCAGATCTTAACGGAAGCAATCGTAGAGACAGTTATTCAGGTTCTAGTCTCCTATAACTAAAATGAATAATAACTCAAAAGTATTAGCTTTAAAATATAGACCACAAAATTTTGATGATCTTATAGGTCAAGAAGTGGTGGCAGAAACTATAACAAATTCTATAAAAGCTAATAAAGTTCCAAATGCCTATTTATTTACTGGGATCCGAGGGATAGGGAAAACAACGATTGCCAGAATTGTAGCAAAGTCGCTTAATTGTTCAAACGGAATTAATAATAAATGTAAAATAAAGTGTGAAAATTGTGATGCTATAACTAATTCAAATCATATTGATATACTTGAAATGGACGCTGCAAGTAAAACAGGTGTAGATGACGTTAGAGATTTAATTGAATTTTCAAGATATGGGCCAACTTCAGCAAAATATAAAATATTTATAATTGATGAAGTTCATATGCTGAGTAAACAAGCATTTAATGCATTATTAAAAACATTAGAAGAACCGCCAGAATATTTAAAATTTATTTTTGCAACTACCGAAATTAAAAAAATTCCAGTAACAGTAGTATCAAGATGTCAAAGATTTGATTTATCCAGAATTAAATCATCAGAATTATTTGAATTTATTAAAAAGATAAAAGATAAAGAAAATGGCAAAGTATCAGATGAAGCTATAAAGTTAATTGTCAAAATATCTGAAGGATCTGTAAGAGATGCCTTATCTTTATTAGATAGGGGTTTATTAAGTTTAGAAGAAAACACTGAGCTAGATTTAAAAGCTGCACAGAAAATCTTTGGTTATTTTGATAAGTCTAAATTAATTGATTTATTTGAGTTAATATTAAATGGCGAAGAGAATAAAGTAATCAATATTTATAGAAAGATTTATGACCAAGGAATTGAACCTAAAGTTTTTATTAACGATATTTTGGAACTTTTATATTATTTTAAAAATATTAATTCCTTAACTTTAGAAAGCACAAATTTTTCTTTAAATGATGAAGAATTTTTAAAAATTAAAGAAATATCTAATGGAGTAGATCCTCAAGTTTTAATTTTATTTTGGCAGTTTGCAATTTCATCACTTGAAGAATTGGATATAGTTTCTAATCAGAATCTGTCTATTGAAATGTTTTTAATTAAGCTGATGCATTTGAGTTCAATGAAATTAAAAAAAAAATTTGATTTTAAATTCAATGAAACTAGTTCTGACAATAATGTAGTCAAAAAAGAAATTGAAAATGAGATTGAAAGTAATACTAAAACTATTAATCAAATTAAAAATATTGCTCAAGAAAAAAAAAATAAACCTGATATTGAGACAGATATTGAGGCAATAGATAAGAGTTTAATAAACTCCTTTGATGAATTACTTAATATTTGTATACGAAAAAAAGAAATTAAATTAAAATATGAATTAGAAAAAAATGTTAATCTTGTAAAATTTGAGAGAAATAGAATAGAAATTTCTTTTAATGATAACATAGATAAAGATTTTGTTAAAGATTTGTCATCAAAACTTTTTGAATGGACTAATGAAAGATGGATAATTACATTTAGTAAATCTAAGGGTGAAATGTCTATAAAAGAGAAGAAAAAAAATAAAAAAGAAGAATTGATAAATGAAGTTAAAAATTTGAAAATATATAAAAATATGATGAAACAATTTCCAGATGCTGAATTGTTAGATGTTAAATTAAATAAAGAAGAGGATTAAATGACTGATTTTACTAAAATTTTAGATAAAGCAAAAGAGCTAGAAGCAAAGATGAAAGAAAGCCAAGAAAAAATCAAAGAAATAAAAGTTGAGGGTATTTCTGGATCCAGTTCGGTTAAGATTATACTCGATGGCGAAGGAGAGATGCAAAAAATTGAGTTATCGGATGAAATAATGAGAGAAGATAAGAATATTGTGGAAGATCTAATTCTAGCAGCTCATAATAGCGCTAAATCTAAACTTAAATCAAAAACTACGGATGAAATTTCAAAAGCTACGTCAGGCCTAGGAATTCCAGGTTTTAAATGGCCGTTATAATTGATGCAAAGTATCAATGAGATTGAAGAATTAATTAAGTTAATATCTAAACTTCCAGGTTTAGGACCAAAATCAGCAAAAAGAATTGTTTTAAAATTAATTAATAATCGTGATGAACTTGTTAAACCTATGGCCAATACTTTAGCTTTAGTTTATAAAAATGTAACAAGATGTAACTCTTGTGGATCTTTAAAATCAAATTCAAATGGATGTATAAATTGTGAAAATATTAATGAAAAGTATACAAAAATTTGTGTTGTAGAAGATATTGCTGATCAATGGTCAATAGAAAATTCAAATATTTTTCAAGGTTACTTTCATATTTTAGGTGGAACCTTATCATCTGTTGGACAGAGAAAAGAGGATCTTTTAATTAACTCTTTGGTAGAAAGAGTTAATAGGGATAATATCGAGGAAGTTATACTTGCAACAAGTGCTACAGTTGAAGGACAAACTACGGCTTACTATATTCAAGATAGTTTAAAAAATACTAAAGTCAAAATTACTAAATTAGCCCAAGGCCTACCTGTTGGAGGAGAAATTGAAAGTTTAGATGATGGAACTTTATTTTCTGCTTTTAAAAATAGAGCTAATTTAACTTCTAATTCAGATTAAATTTTTTCTTTAGTCTATTTTGATGTAATAAAGGTTCAGTATAACCTGATGGCTGTTCTTTGCCCATAAATATTAGATTACATGCAGTCTCAAAAGCTAAAGATCTGTCAAAGTCATCACTCATTTTAATATACTTAGGATCATTTTTATTTTGATCGTCAACAATTTTTGCCATTTCTTTCATAATTTCAGTAACTTGAATTTTAGTAGTAATTCCATGATGAATCCAATTTGAAATATGTTGTGAAGATATTCTAAGTGTTGCTCTATCTTCCATTAGTTCAATATTATTAATATCTGGAACTTTAGAGCACCCAATTCCTTGATCAATCCATCTCACCACATATCCCAATAATGTTTGAGCAGAATTAGCAATTTCATTATTAATCTCATCAACTGACCAATTTGGCCTATTAGCTATTGGAATTGTTAATAGGTCATTAATTTTGGCTTTTTCTCTACTGAGAATTTTTTTTTGTTCATCAAAAATATTTATTTTATGATAATGCAGAGCATGTAAAGCAGCTGCTGTAGGTGATGGTACCCAAGCACAATTAGCACCTGCTTTTAAATGACCAGCTTTTTGTTCCATCATATCTTTCATTTTATCTGGCATTGCCCACATCCCTTTGCCAATTTGTGCTTTTCCAGATAATCCACATTTTAACCCAATATCAACATTGTTATTTTCATAAGCTAAAATCCATTTAGAAGTTTTCATGTCTCCTTTTTTAATCATTGGTCCTGCTTCCATAGAAGTATGCATTTCATCTCCAGTTCTATCTAAAAATCCAGTATTTATAAAAAAAACTCTATTTTTAAGTGATCTTATGCACTCTTTTAAATTTGTGGAAGTTCTTCTTTCTTCATCCATAATTCCTATTTTACAGGTATATTTTTCCAAGCCTAAAATTTCTTCAACTTTTGAAAAAATTAAATCAGTAAATGCAGTCTCGTCCGGTCCATGCATTTTGGGTTTAACGATATAGATAGAACCAGTTCTAGAATTATTTTTATTTTTTAAATCATGAAGAGCTGCGGCAGTAGTTACAAAAGCATCCAAGATACCTTCTGGTATTTCATTTCCATTACTTAAAATTATAGAGGGATTAGTCATTAAATGCCCAACATTTCTGACTAACAAAAGACTTCTTCCATGTAACTTGAGTCCTTTGCCATCTTTAGAAAAACTTACTGATACTTCAAGATTTTCAGTTAACAATTTTCCTTGCCCTCCAACTATATCTTTTTTAATTTCTATCTGCTCAAAAGATTTAGGATCCATGAAAAAATAATTATTTTCATCTTCATAAAGAAAATTAAAAGATAATTCATCAAGGGATGCTTTTTCAACTGTTTCACTAGATCTAAATCTTTCATTTAGTT
>JACWEN010000078.1 GCA_014653455.1 Pelagibacterales bacterium SAG-MED46
TTTAATTTTTTTTTTTGTTTCTTTTAAATTTTTTGTAAAAACTTCTGCATCATAAATTATCCAATCTTTTCTAGATACATCAATTTTTTTACTTTTAATATTTTTTTTTATTTCAAAGTTTTGATCAAAAACCGAAATATAGCTATCTAATAAAAAATTTTGATCTATTTTAGCTGCATTAATAATTAATGTATTTTCATTATTAATATCTTTTATCCAAAGACCGTTATTAGTGATAACAGCAAGGTATTTATTATCAGACGTATAATTTAATTTTGTTTCTATGTAAAAATTTTTTAAATTTGATGCAAAATTATAAAATAAAGTAATTAAGGCAACACCTACAAAAAAAGTAGTTATATTAATTATATTAATTATTTTGGAGTTTTTAAGCCCAGAATACTTAAAGATATTTAATTGGTTATCATTAAACATATTATTAAAAAAAAGTTGTGTTGATATAAGAAAAATAAATGGAAACATTTCGAAAATAAAGGATGGTGTATTTAATAATGATAAATATATTGGATAATATGGCTCTACCTCAATCTCTTTAAAAAAATCTAACTCAGTTAATAAATTAAGGATAAAGATTAAACAAAAAACTATTAAAAAAACATTTATCAAAGAGCTTAAAAAATTAGTTATTAAAAATTTTTTGTATGTATTCATTTATAGTTATCTGCAAAAGTGAATTTAAAATAAAACAATAAATATAAAATCAAAATAAGAAACAATGGTATTGTCAACAGTGCAATATTATTTAAAAAACTGTTACCTACAAATCTTAGAGTCATTTCAGATATAATTATAGTTAAAATCCCAAACATAAATATTAAAAATCTATATTTAAAGTAATGAACACTTTCTTTAGACTTAATTATCAGCAATAAACTAGTTAGCATTAACACTGGAATATAAAGTGGAATAATTATTCTTTTATGAAATTCTTTTAAAATATTACTTAAATTTTCTGATCTACAATTTTCTATTTTTAGGTCTTTGCTC
>JACWEN010000009.1 GCA_014653455.1 Pelagibacterales bacterium SAG-MED46
GTTTGTCTGCCGTGTTTACAATCATTATATATAGGAATGTTGCTCATTGGACCTGGCCTGTAAAGAGCAACTAAAGCTATAATGTCTTCTATATGGTTAGGTTTCATTTGAACTAACGCATCTCTCATACCTGCGCTTTCAATCTGAAATAACCCTACTGTGTTACCACTAGATAATAGATCAAAAACCTTTTGATCTTCATAGCTAATATTTTCTATATCAAAATTTTTTTCAACTTTTCTTACTAACTTTTGAGTATTATTTATTACAGTTAAAGTTTTTAATCCTAAAAAATCAAACTTTACTAGCCCAGCATTTTCTGCTGAATACATATCAAATTGAGTAGAAGGTAATAGTAAGTCTGCTGAAGCATCTTTGTATAAAGGTACAACTTCTGTAAGTTTTTTATCTGCTATAACAACACCAGCTGCGTGTGTTGCTACATTTCTATTTAATCCTTCAAGTTTTAATGAAAGATCTGTTAATTTTTTAACCCTTGGATCTTCATTAACAAGTTTTTGTAAGCGTGGTTCACCTGCAATACATTGAGATAAACTTTGAGGTCTAGATGGATCGAAAGGTATCATTTTTGAAATACTGTCAACAAAACCATATGGCAAACCCAATACTCTACCTACATCTCTTATAACCATTCTTGCTTTTAATTTTCCAAAGGTAATTATATGAGCAACACTATCTTGATATTTTTTAGTTAAATACTCAAAAACCAAGTCTCTTTTTTCCTCACAAAAATCTATATCAAAGTCTGGCATAGAAATACGATCAGGATTTAAAAATCTTTCAAAAATTAAATTATATTTAATTGGATCTACATCTGTAATAGAAAGACACCACGCTACTAAAGATCCAGCACCAGAACCTCTGCCAGGACCTACTGGTATGTCATTACTCTTAGCCCATTTAATGTAGTCAGATACAATAAGAAAATAACTAGAATATTTCATTTCAATTATAATCGATAATTCATGATCCAATCTATCTTTATAACCTATATAGGTTTGATTATTTTCAAGATCATTAGCGTTGATGTTAAAAATTTTATCAAATTTAATTTTTAAACCATTTAGAGAGTCTTTTCTCAAAACATCATCTGCATTTCCTCCTTTTTCAGAACTAATATTTGGCAAAATTGGATTTGAAAATAAAGGTCTATAACTACATCTTAAAGGAAAATTATAGTTATTTTCTAAAGCTTCTGGTAAATCAGCAAACAACTCAGACATCTCTGAGTTAGTTTTAAAATAATGCTGGTTACTTAATCTTATACGAGATTTTTCGTTAATGTAAGTTTTGTTACGAATACAAATTAATGCATCATGAGCTTCATGCATATCCTGGTTAAGATAAAAGACTTCATTTGTTGCAATTATAGGAATTTCTAGCTCTAAAGATTTTTTAAGATTAAATTTTTCAAAACCTATTTCATTTTGATCATTATGACGTTGTATTTCTATATAAAAACGATCTCCAAAAGTAGATTTAAGTTTTTTGTAAAGATCATGAATTTCACTAAATCTACCTTTATTAAACAATTGACCAAATAATCCAAAAACTGTGCCTGAAAAAATAGCAACACTTTCATTATCTTCTAGCAATTTATTAAAATCAACATGTGGCTCAGATAGTTCATCATTTTCAAGAAAAGAGAGAGATGAAAGTTTGATTATTCTCTTATAACCTTCTTCATTTAAAGAAAATAAAGGAAGTAAACCTAAGGTATCACCAAATTTAAAATTTATTTGAGTCCCAATGACTGGTTGTGTTCCAACTTTAGAGAGTTTTTCTGCAAACTCTAAAGCTCCACATAAATTTGTTGTATCACAAAGCGCTAATGATTTTATTTTATTGGATTTTGAAAAATCTTGCAAATCATCAATTTTTACCGTCCCTTCACATATTGAATATTGTGTATGAATTTTTAAATGGTTAAAATTTTGAATGGAAGACTCAGACATGTGAAGGCTTTATATTACCATCACTCATCTCCAATAGTAAATCTGCTTTATTAGCAAAAAATCTATTATGGGTTGCAAATATTATTAATCTATCAGGTTTTTTTTGATTTTCTAAAAGTTTAAATATGTCTTTTGCTGTATTTAAATCCAAACTTCCTGTCGGTTCGTCAGCGAGTATAATTTGCGGGTCATTGATAATGGCTCTTGCTATTGCTACTCTCTGTGACTCACCACCGGATAATTGAGAAGGAAAATGATTTGATCTATTTAATAAACCAATCTTTTTTAATAAATCTTTAGCTTTAGCTACTGCTAAGTCTTTATTATTATTTATGGACAAACTTGCTAAGTAAATATTTTCTAATGCTGTAAAATCAGGCAACAAATTATTTTGTTGATAAACAATACCAACATTCTTAGCTCTAAAAATATCGTTATTTTTTTTTTGATTAAAGTTTATTTGGTTATTTTTAATTTTTACTGATCCAAGAGTCGGTTTATCAATTAAAGAAATTAGATTAAGTAATGTTGATTTACCAGACCCAGAAGGTCCCATCAAAGCATAAACTTTACCTTTATGAAAATCATAAGATAGATTTTTTAAAACTTTAATTTTTTTTTCAGTATTAAAATTTTTAGAAATATTTTTTAATTGCAGAAATTTATTCATATTTTAATGCTTGAATTGGGTCTAATTTTGCTGCTTTAATTGCTGGAAATATTGATACAATTATAGTTATAAATATTGAACAAATTGATATAACAAATATAGATGTGGGGTTAATTTCTGAAGGCATTTTACTTAAAAAGTATATCTCCTCTGGAAACAAACTAATATTAAATGTTGAGCTTAAAAATTGTCTAAAATTTTCAATATAAAGTGAAAAAGTAACTCCTAAGAAAATTCCAAATAATGTCGCTGTTGTACCAATAATAACACCAATTAAAAAAAAGATTTTAACAATTGATTTATTTAAAACACCAATAGATTTTAAAATTGCAATATCTCTTGTTTTATTTTTAACTAAAATTGTTAATCCAGATATTATATTAAATGCTGCAACAATAATTATTAATGACAATATGATAAACATGACATTTCTTTCTACTTTTAATGCTGAAAATAATGAGCTATTCATATCTGCCCATGTGTAAATAAATTCTTGATCAAAAATTTCTTGAATTATTTTTTTTTGAGACTCAATATTATTAGGATTTTTTAAATAAATTTCTAAATTTCTATCTTTTTTTTCAAAACCAAAAAAATCATCCAATGTATCTAAGTTAATTAAAGCTATATTGTTATCAAAATCAGCTAATCCACTATTGAATATCGAATGGATATTAAAGGTTTTTTGCTTTGGCAAACTTCCAATAATAGTTTCTAGTCCAGATGGTGACATGAGAGTGATTTTGTCTCCAATTTTAAGATCTAAACTGAAACTAAGCTCATTACCAATAGATATAGAGTTTTTATCTAACTCCGATCTAATTCCTCTAAATTTTTTATTTTTTATAATTGCTAGATTAGAAAAGTCTTTACTGTCATATCCTCTAAGAACAATTCCTTTTGAGGTGTTGTTTTTTAATATTATAGCCTCTCCTGAGTTGCTAAAAATAAGGTTTTCACTAATAAAATTTAAATTATCATTATTTAACTTATTTTGGTTAATACCATTTTCATCATAAGATTTAACAGTTATATGTGAGTTAAATCCAACAATCTTATTAATCAATTCTGATCTAAAACCATTCATAACAGACATAACTATAATCAAAACCGCAACACCAAGACTTATGCCAATAAATGAAAAAATTGAAATTATGTTTAAAAAACCATCTTTTTTTCTAGCTTTTAAAAATCTAAAAGTAATTTCTTTTTCTAGCGTAGAAATCAATTGGATGCTTTTTGTTTTGTTATAATTTCTATTATCTTATCTAAAGTTAAATTCTGAGTTTCTAAACCCGCTTCTTTAAATTCCAAAAGATCTCCTTCTGACTTTTTTCCAATTATAATTTGATATGGTACACCAATTAAATTCATTTTTTTAATTTTAGATGAATAATTTTCATCTGTGTCATCAATAATTGCATCAATATTATGTTTGATTAATACTGAGTTAATATTGTTAGCTTTTTCAAGAGCTGATGTATCATTTTTATTAATCATAGGTATTAAGGCAATATCATAAGGAGCAATAGACAATGGCCATTTCATGATTTCATTTTTTTCATCGTATTTAGCTTCAATAATAGCACCTACTAGTCTTGATACTCCAATTCCGTAAGATCCCATTTTAACAAAATCTTTTTTACCTCCAGGAAGATCTACGGCTGTATCCATTGCTTTTGAATATTTATCACCAAAATAAAATATGTGACCTACTTCTATACCTTTGGTAATTAATCTATTTTCCTCAGTTACCATCTTTTCAAATTCTTCTTTGTTAAATTTTTCATCTGTTACTGAGTAAAACTGTTCATATTTTTTTCTCATTTGCTCGAGTGATGATTTTTCTAAATCAGTTCCGTCGCTAGTTAAATCAAAAATTCTTTTATCAGTAAAAATTTTACTTTCACCGGTATCAGCTAAAATTATAAATTCATGTGATAAATTTCCACCAATAGGACCGGTGTCAGCAGCCATTGGTATTGCTGTAAGAGATAATCTTTTAAATGTTCTTAAGTACGATAAAAAAAATTTATTATATGAGAAAAAAGCATCTTCATCTGTAACATCAAATGAATATGCATCCTTCATGTAAAATTCTCTACCTCTCATTATACCAAATCGAGGTCTAATTTCATCTCTAAATTTCCATTGTATATGATAAAGAAGTTGAGGTAATGATTTATAAGATTTATATGATGACCTAAAAATTTCAGTTACTTGTTCCTCATTAGTTGGTCCGTAAAGCATCTCTCTATTTTGACGGTCTTTAATCCTTAGCATTTCTTCACCATAATCATCGTATCGACCACTTTCTTTCCAAATTTCACTTGATTGAATTGTTGGCATTAAAATTTCTTGAGCTCCAATTTTATCTTGTTCCTGTCTAACAATAGACTCTATTTTTTTCATCACTTTAAATCCAAGAGGTAACCATGAATAAATACCAGCTGAAGATTGTTTAATCATTCCTACTCTAAGCATTAATTGATGCGACTTAATTTTTGCCTCTGAAGGATTATTTTTTAATATTGGGATAAATGATTTTGATAAAAGCATTTTAATTAATAATATTTCTTAAATTTAAATATTCAAATTTTATTAATAAATAAATTATAACAAAAATAACAGTAGTTATACCTGTGCAATAAAGAAATTTTTTTAGCATTTTTGGATTTTCAGGAGATCCAGGATCCTCACCATCAACTTTTACTGTTTTTGTTCTATTTACATCAATTGGCAAAATAGCAAAAAAAACAATCCACCATATAATTATGTAGATTATTGCTAAACCTGTAATGCTCATTAAATTCTTACTAAGTTAATATTTGTAAAAGGTTTTTTTCCTGTCTTTTCTTTTGAAAATTTTCTGCACGTAATCTTTAAAGCATCTATTAAATTATGCTCCTGTTGTTTACTTCCAACTTTAAAAGATCTGGTTATTTTTTGTATTTCATATTCTAAACCATAATCAAATTCGTCCTTATCATAAACTGGTAAACCTCTATAAGAAAGTACTGGATTATTATGAATATTTCCTTTTGATGTAATCATAAGAGTTACCTCGAGATAACCATTCACACTTAAATTTTTTCTGTCTTTAATTGATTGAGAATCACCATCTACGCTAATATTTCCATCTAGGTACAATCTTCCACTTGGTGCTTTGTCATAAACCTCTGGTTTATCGCCAGGATATAATTTAACAATATCACCATTTTCTACTTGTACAGGATGTGGGACTTGCATTTCTTTTGCAAAACTAATGTGTTCAATCATATGTCTGTGTTCTCCATGAACTGGGATTACACATTTTGGTTTTACCCATTTATACATATCTTTAAGGTCTTCACGATTTGGATGTCCAGAAACATGGATAAATTCTGTTTCTTCAGAAATTACTTCCATCCCATCCTTTACTAATTGATTGTGCAGTTTGTATAATTTCTTTTCATTGCCTGGGATAATTTTAGAAGAAAATATAACTGCATCCCCTTCCTCAATAAAAACATCAGGGTGTGTGTAACTTGAAATTCTCATCATAGCACCCATTGGTTCACCCTGACTACCTGTGCAAAGATACACAATTTTTTCTCTTGAAAAACTTTTAGCCTCTCTCGGATCAATAGGATCTATTGTGTTTTTTAAATATCCGCATTGACGAGCTGCCTTATAAATTCTATGCATTGATCTTCCAACAAGTGAAATTTGTCTTCCAGTTTTTTCAGCACAATAAAAAGCAGTTTCCATTCTTGCAACATTAGAAGCAAAAGAAGTGATGATAATTCTTTTTTTAAGACGTGACATTACTTTTAATAAATTTTTTCTAACATCTGACTCAGAGCCTGATCTACCTGGGCTAAAGACATTAGTTGAATCACAAATCATAGCTAGAACGCCTTCTTCTCCTATCTCCTTTAATCTATTTTCATTAATCTTATCTCCAATTAATGGATTAGGATCAACTTTCCAATCTCCTGTATGCAAAACAGATCCAGCAGGTGTATTAATTCTTAAACCATTGGGCTCTAATATTGAGTGAGTGAGAGTTATATATTCTATC
Organism: Pelagibacterales bacterium SAG-MED46; assembly: GCA_014653455.1. Taxonomy (GTDB): domain Bacteria; phylum Pseudomonadota; class Alphaproteobacteria; order Pelagibacterales; family Pelagibacteraceae; genus Pelagibacter. The sequence goes on from JACWEN010000009.1 coordinate 6,710, forward strand.
TCAAAAGGATCTAATTTTATTTTACCATTTAATTCTACAATTTTTAGGTCCTTTGTAATGTCTATTTGTTTTTCTTTAAATTTTTCTTTTATAAGGACAGCAGTAAAAGGAGTTGCAAATATTTTACACTTTAATTGTGGCCACAGATGAACAATCGCACCAATATGATCTTCATGCGCATGAGTTAAAACTATGCCTAATAAATTTTCTTTTCTTTCGACTATGAAACCAGGGTCAGGATAAATTAAATCAACTCCTGGAATAGTTTCATCCGCAAAAGTAACTCCAATATCAACCATTATCCACTTATGAACACTAGGCTGACCATAACCAAACAAGTTCATATTCATGCCTATTTCACCAGATCCACCTAGTGGACAAAATAACAATTCATCTTTCATATTATTTAATTAATTTAGAAATTTTAATGAGACCATTAATTGTAATATCTTTATTATGACTAACTTTCGTTTGTATTGATTTATCAAATAAATTAGAAAATCCTCCAGTAATTATTACTTTAAAGGATTTTCTAGTTTCTTTCTTAATTAAATTAATAATATTGTCAATTAAACCTGCATAACCCCAAAAAAAACCTGATCTAACAGCAGAGATTGTATTCTTACCTATGACATTTTTAATCAATTTTAAATCTATTTTAGGTATTAAAGATGCTTTGTCTGACAAAGTATTTAAAGATAACTTTATGCCTGGAGCAATAATTCCACCGACATATGCGTCTTTTATTAATACATCAAAAGTCGTAGCTGTCCCAAAGTCTAATATAATACAATTATCTTTATTATTTACTAAACTAATCGCATTAGTAATTCTATCTGATCCAACTTGCTTATAATTTACTTTTATCTTAATTAAAGATTTTAAATTAAGATTCTTAACCTCATAACATTTAACTTTAGTTTTTTTATAAATAAATTTTTTAATCAAATTAAAAGATTTGGGTACTACGCTACAAAAAAGGATTTTTTTAATTTGTTTATAATCAATATTTAATTTAATAAAAAATTTATTTAATCTAATTTCGTTAATATCTTTAGATAAAAAAATTATTTTTTTTATAATCTTATTATTTGAAGAAACTAGAAAAACTTTAGTTTCCGTATTACCAATATCTCCTAATATATACATATACTTAATTAAAATTTCTACTAATTTTATACATTTTTGTTAGATGTTTTTCAAAAATTACTTTTAATTTATTTTCTAAATTTGACTTATTGACATAATTATTTGTTAATTCACATAAACTTGTTGTTGGGTAATTTTTTATTTTTGGACTTTTAACTAAGTTGATACCAATGCCTACTATTAAAAATTTCTTATCAGATATTGAAATAATTTCTTGTAATATTCCACTTATCTTTTTTTTATTAACCAATAAATCATTTGGTTTTTTAAATGTAATTTTTTTTTTATAATATTTACTCAAAATTTTTTTTACTAATAAACAATTAATTTTAGTTAGAGAACTTAAAGAAATATTTATGGTTTTTAGTTCATGAAAAAAGCTTACAAATAAATTTCCTTTATAAGAAATCCACCTATTTCCTCTTTGACCTTTTCCAGCAAACTGAGTGTCTGACACAACCATGCCAAATTTTAAATTAGAAGTTTTAATAATTCTAATAGCTGTATTATTTGTACTTTTAACTTTTCTGAATTTAAATTTTTTAAATTTCATTAAATAATATTAATTCTTGATACTACATTGATCAATTGTCCTGGAAAAATGAAGTATAAAAGTATTAATATCGTAGAAAATGTCAGAGAAAATTTTAACCACAGACTATGATCGTCATCATATTTTTCTTTTTCTTTATCAAAATAAATTATCTTGATAATTCTTAAATAATAAAAAGCAGCTATAACTGTAGATAACAAGCCTGTAATTGCTAAGAAGTACATTGATTGTTCTATGACACCTTTAAAAATATAAAATTTTGCAAAGAATCCAGCAAGAGGAGGAATTCCGGCTAAAGAAAACAATATTACTAATAACGACAAAGATAATAAAGGGTGGTTTTTAGACAACCCCGAAAGATCATCAATTTCTTCATAATATTGGTTATTTCTTCTTAACATTAGCAAACAAGAAAATAGAGCTAAATTCATAATTATATAAATCAATATATATATTATTGAACTTTGAATTCCTTCATTAGAACCGGTGGCCAAACCTGCTAATGTATAACCAATATGACCAATTGAACTATAAGCAATTAGTCTCTTAATATTAGTTTGCCCAATAGCAGCTATAGCACCAAAAAGCATAGATGCTATTGATAGAAAAATTATAATCATTTGCCATTGATCTATTAAATTTAAAAAAGGGACATATAAGAATCTAATAAATACAGTTAATGCTGCAATTTTAGGTACCATTGTAAAAAATAATGTAACAGAAGTTGGAGATCCTTCGTAAACATCCGGAGCCCACATATGAAATGGTACAGCTGAAATTTTAAATGCTAGACCTACTAAAATAAAAACAATCCCAAAAGTTAAAACATATTCATTTGAATTTAACTGAGATGAAATGATATCAAAATTTGTTGAACCAGAAAAGCCATAAATCAAAGAACAACCATACAAAAGTAAACCCGAAGATAATGCACTTAGTACAAAATATTTTAAACCAGCTTCAGAAGATTTTAATTGATCTCTATTAAATGTAGTTAAAACGTATAAGGCTAATGATTGTAATTCAAGGCCCATATAAAATACCATCAAATCATTTGAACTTATCATAACCATCATTCCTAATACGGAACTCAGTATTAAAATTGGATATTCAATTTTAAAAATTTTGAAAGTTTTAAGATAATTCGATGAAATTACTAAAGCAAGAAAAGCAGCTAAAAGTGTAATAATTTTCATTAATGATGCCATATAGTCAATTACAAGACTATTCTTAAATAAGGTTATACGATTAATGGTAAAAGTTTCGTTAAGTGTAATAACTGAAGTAATTAAAAGAATTAATAATGAGGCATTAAATATCAACTTTGAACTATTTTTTATAAAAACACCCAAAATCAATAAAAACATAATCGAAAGTGAAATAAATACTTCAGGTAATATTAAGTTTAGGTTTTCCATATTATTTTTTAATTAAATTTAAATTATACATATCGATTAAATTGTTAACTGAAACTTCCATTGTGTTAATTAATGGATCTGGATAAAAGCCAAAAAATAATGTTGGTATGGCTAAACAAGTTAATATAAAATATTCAGATCTATCTAAATCAACCATTTTTTTTAAGTCTGAATTTATTAATTTTCCAAAAACAACTCTTTTATATAGCCATAACATATAGGCTGCTCCAAGGATCACTCCTAAACTAGCAATAACGGCTACTAGAAAATTATCTTTAAATACAGCCATCAAGATCAAAAATTCACCAATAAATCCGCTTGTTCCAGGCAAACCAAGTGCAGCAAGCGTAAATAACATAAACAAAATAGAATATTTTGGAATAATTGTGACTATACCTCCATACGATCCTATTAATCTCGAGTGCATTCGATCATAAACTACACCCACACATAAGAATAAAGCAGCAGACACTAATCCATGACTAATCATTTGAATGATACTTCCTTCTATGCCTTGCTGTTGAATAGTGAATATACCTAAAGTTACAAAACCCATATGTGCTACAGATGAGTAAGCTATGAGTTTTTTCATATCTACCTGCATTAAAGCTATTAAGGATGTAACAATAATTGCAATTACGCTTAAAGTATAAATTAATGGTGTGAATACTTCGGATGCAACTGGAAAAAGACCCAAAGAAAATCTAATAAATCCATATCCAGCCATTTTAAGCAATATGGCAGCTAGTAAAACTGATCCTGCCGTAGGAGCTTCGACGTGAGCATCTGGTAGCCAAGTATGTACTGGCCACATTGGAGTTTTAACAGCAAATGAACTAAAGAAAGCTAACCATAATAAATTTTGATATTTGGCATCTATACCAAGGTCATAAAGTTTAATTACATCTGTGGTCCCTGAAATCCAATAAATTGAAATTATTGCAACTAACATCAAAACAGACCCTAGCAAAGTATATAAAAAAAATTTAAAAGCTGAATAAACTCTTTTTGGTCCACCCCAAATACCAATAATCAAAAACATTGGAATTAAACCTGCTTCAAAAAATAAATAGAAGACAACTAAATCAAGAGCACAAAAAACTCCAATCATAAAACTTTCCATTATTAATATTGCAATGAGAAAATCTCTTAATCTTATTTTAATAGAATTGTTTACTGAGATAATGCATAATGGTGTTATGAAGGCAGTTAATATAATGAATAAAATTGAAATACCATCAACTCCTAATTTATAATTAATAAAACCTTCAATCCAAGTCCTTTCTTCTATAAATTGAAAACTTGAAGTAGTTTGATCAAAAGAAAACCATAAGTATATAGAAATTAAAAAATTTGCAATTGAGGTAAATAAAGAGACATATTTTGCAGTTAAATTATTTCCATCTTTATCTTTAGTAAAAAATAAAAATAAAGCTCCAACTGTAGGTAATAAAATTAAAGAGGATAGAATAGGAAAGTTCATTATTTAACAATTAAAAAAGTTAATAAAGCTGAAAAGCCTAAGAGCATAACAAAAGCATATTGATAAATAAATCCACTTTGAAATTTATTAGCCTTGATTGAGCATTTTTTTATAAAAGATGAAATTCCATCAGGTCCAAATCCATCAATTAATTTTCCATCACAAAATTTCCAAAAAAATAAACCTAATTTTTTACAAGGTTTAATAAATATAACATCGTAAAGTTCATCAAAATACCATTTATTAATTAAAAAATTATATAAAGGCTTATTCAAATTAGCTATTTGATTTGGTAATTCTTTATTTTTGACAAACAAATAATAAGCTATCGGAATAGATGTTAGAACTAAACAAGGTGTTAAAAGTAAAAACCAAGTTGGAGGATGTTCAGTGCTTAATGGCACTAAAAATTTGATCGAATCTGCCCAAAAATGATTGTCTCCACTATGACCAACAAATAAATCTTTAAACAAAAAACCAGCAAATACTGCTCCAATTGATAATATGATCAGAGGCACCAACATCACCATTGGAGATTCATGGGTTTCATCAATTTTAACTTCTTTATTGTTATATTCCCCATGAAAAGTTTTGAAAATTAATCTCCAGGAATATATTGAAGTTAAAAAAGCGGTAAAAATTCCAACTCCAGCAGCATAATAACCAGCCGTATTTCCCTTGAGATAAGCAAATTCTATAATTGCATCTTTTGAATAAAAACCAGATAAAAATGGAAAACCTGTTAATGCTAGAGTTCCAATTATCATTAATACATATGTGTAAGGTAATTTTTTCCATACACCGCCCATATTGCTAATATCTTGCTCATCTTTAAAGGCATGAATTATTGATCCTGAACCCAAAAATAATAAAGCTTTAAAAAATGCATGAGTAAATAAATGAAACATAGCAACATTGTATGCTCCTACACCGGCAGCAAAAAACATATATCCCAGCTGACTACAAGTAGAATACGCTATGATTTTTTTAATATCTGTTTGAACAAGAGCTACCGTTGCAGCAAAAAAAGCTGTCGTCATTCCTACAATAGTAATTAAATTTAATATCAATGGTGAATACTCATAGATTGGTGAACATCTCACTACCAAGAACACTCCAGCTGTCACCATTGTTGCGGCGTGAATTAGTGCTGATACAGGAGTGGGACCTTCCATTGCATCAGGTAACCAGGTATGCAATAAAATTTGAGCTGATTTCCCCATTGCTCCAATAAATAAAAGTAAACAAATTAAATCAATTGCTTTAACTTCAAATCCTAAAAATAATAAATTTTTATCTGTTATAGTTGGGATTTGTTGAAAAACTTCAGAGTAATTAACAGTTCCAAATAAATAAAAAATCAAAAATATTCCAAGAGCAAAACCAAAATCACCTACTCTATTAACTACAAAAGCTTTTATTGCTGCAGCATTTGCACTTTCTTTTTTAAACCAAAAACCTATTAAGAAATAAGAACATAAACCTACACCTTCCCACCCAAAAAATAATTGTATAAAGTTATCTGAAGTTACGAGCATTAACATTGCAAATGTGAATAATGATAAGTAAGCCATAAATCTTGGTTTATGAGGATCATGTGACATATACCCTATTGAGTATATGTGAACCAAAGATGAAACTGATGTAACTACAACAAGCATAACAGCAGACAAAGGGTCAATTAACATTGACCAATTCACGTCCAATGATCCTGAATTAATCCACGTTGCTATTACAATATTTTCTTCATATTGATTAACAATTACCTGATATAAAACAAAAATAGACAAAAGTGCTGATATAGACACTAGTGCACTAGTTACAATTTCAGAATTTCTATCCCCAATATATTTTCCAAAAAAACCTGAAATTATAGATGCTATAAGTGGAAGAAATAGGATTGAAATTTCCATAATTACCCTTTCAATTGATCTATTTCTTCAACCCGAATAGTTCCTGAGTTTCGATAATAAACAACTATAATTGCCAATCCTATGGCAGCCTCTGCTGCTGCAACTGTTAGAATAAATAAAGTGAAGACTTGTCCAGCAAGATCACCTAAAAATATTGAAAATGCTACTAGATTTATATTAACTGCAAGCAAGATTAATTCTATACTCATTAAAATTACAATAATATTTTTTCTATTTAGAAAAATACCAATTATACCGATTGAAAAAATAACTGCCCCTAAAGTTAAATAATGTCCTAAACCTATTTCAGTCATCAATTTTAACCCCTTTATTTGTTTCAACTTTTAAAACTTCAACTCCTTCAGATCTTTCTCTAGAAATTTGTTTTAAATAACTTTGTTTTTTAACACCTACTCTTTTTCTAAAAGTTAAAACAATAGCACCAATCATAGATACTAATAAAATCATACCACTTAATTGAAATACGTGAATATAATCTGTATACAAAATTTGACCAAGAGAATGGGTATTGCTTAATGAAAAGTTGTTAGTTGAGTTGTTTATATCAAATAAATCTGGTTTATATTTCCATCCACCTATAACAATTATTAATTCGATAAATATAAGTGTACTTATTATTAAACCTATAGGGATATGTTTTGAGCTTTCTTCTGATCCAAACCACTGGTTTTTTTGTTGAGCAACATTTAACATCATTACCACAAATAAAAATAATACTGCTACTGCCCCTACATAAACAATTAACATTATCATTCCCAAAAACTCAGCTCCTATCATTATGAATAAGCAAGAAATACTAATAAAATCTAAAATAAGAAAAAAAACTGAATGAACAGTATTTTTTGATACAGTAACCATTATTGCCGAAATCACAGCTATGAGTGAAAACGTATAAAAGAATATTGAATGTGCTATCATCAATTTATCTGTATGGGTTGTCAACCTTAATATTTGCTGCCAAAACATTCTCCCATCTATCTCCATTATCTAAAAGTTTGTCTTTTGTATAATAAAGTTCCTCTCTGGTTTCTGTAGAAAATTCGAAATTTGGACCTTGAACAATTGCATCAACAGGACATGACTCTTCACATAAGCCACAATAGATACACTTCATCATATCAATGTCATATCTAGTTGTTTTTCGACTTCCATCTTCTCTTGCAGCAGACTCAATTGTGATTGCTTGCGCAGGACAGACAGCTTCACATAATTTGCAAGCAATACATCTTTCTTCACCATTTGGATATCTTCTAAGAGCATGTTCACCTCTAAAACGAGGGCTTATTTTGCCTTTTTCAAATGGATAATTAATAGTCTTCTTTGATTTAAACAATTCTTTGATTGCTATAATCAAACCTCCAACGAAGTCAGTCATGAATATTGTTTTAAAAAATCTTGATAGTTTCATAATTAATTTGTAGGTAAAAGATTGAAGTAAAATAAATAGCTAGAAGTTAAAACTACCCAAATTAAAGATAATGGTAAGAAAACTTTCCAACCAAGTCTCATTAATTGATCATATCTATAACGTGGAACAATAGCTTTAACTAACGCAAACAAAATAAATAGTAATAATATTTTTAATATCAACCATATTGCGCCTGGAACAAGTGTAAAAGGAAATATCTCTACAGGACTCATCCAACCTCCTAAAAATAAAATTGCACCCAATGCACACATCAATAAAATATTAGCATATTCACCCAACCAAAACATTGCATACATCATTCCAGAATATTCTGTTTGGTAACCGGCCACTAGTTCTGCTTCAGCCTCAGGTAAGTCAAAAGGAGGTCTGTTTGTTTCAGCTAATGCTGAAATAAAAAAGATAACAAACATTGGAAATAGTGGAATTATAAACCAAATATTTTTTTGGGCTTCAACAATGTCATTTAAATTTAACGATCCAACACACAAAAGTACATTAATAATTATTACGCCTATAGAAACCTCATAAGACACCATTTGAGCAGCAGATCTGATTGCTCCAAGAAATGGATATTTTGAATTCGAGGCCCAGCCACCCATTATAATTCCATAAACACCTAAAGATGAAACAGCAAATAAATAAAGTATACCAACATTAATATCAGCTAAAACTTGAGTTGCACTAAACGGTATCACTGCCCAAGAAATCAAAGCTAATGTCATTGTCACAATTGGTGCCAATATAAAAATTACTTTATTTGAGCTGGAAGGAATAATAATTTCCTTAAAAATATATTTTAAAGCATCTGCAAGAGATTGTAATAAACCAAATGGTCCAACCACGTTAGGTCCTTGCCTTTTTTGAACGAATGCCCACACCCTTCTATCTAACCAAACTATCATTGCAACTGATACAAGGACAGGTACTAACAAAAATAAAATCTTATACACTTCCTGAAAAAAAATATTAAAGTATTCCATTTTATCCCTCTGTTCCTGTGGATTTTAAATTTAACTTTGAATTATTGCATTCAATCATTGTTTTCGAAGATCTAGCAATAACATTAGAAAAATAATAATCTTTAAATTTAACTTCTAAAGTTTCATTATGAAAATCATCTGATTTAATATCGTTATATTGTTCAACTAAATTTTCCTGTTTTTCTTTTTGCAAATTGAGATGATTAATCATGCTGCTTTCTAACTCATCTTTGTCATTAAACAATTTTCTATTATTCATAACTTCAGCAAGCTCATTAAAGATTTGCCAATCTTCTTTTGCATCACCTGGTGGATATGAGGCTTTATAGGCTTTTTGAATTTTACCTTCTAAATTTGTAAAATGACCGTCCTGTTCGGTATATGCAGAGCCAGGTAAAATAATATCAGCCATTTCAGCGCCTTTATCACCATGGCTTCCTTGATAAATTATGAATTCATCTTTCTTATCAAAATTTAAATTATCTTGTCCTACTAAATAAATAATATCAAATTTGTGACTTCGTATATCTTCTAATAAATTTTTACCTTCATTAATTATGCCAAGATCAAAATTACCAACTGTTGATGCATCACACGATAAAACATTAAATGAATTCCAATCTTTGGAAATTTTCTTATTATTAAATAGAAATTTTTTTATTTTGTTAAAAAAATATTTCGAAGAATTTAAATTTAGCAACGACTCACCCAGAATTATCATTGGTTTTTTTGCAGTTATAATATGTTTAGAAATTTCATGCTTACCATCAAAAATTTCTTTTAATGTTTGAGACTGTCCATCTAAGCTTTCATAAGGGAAAGTTAAATCACCTAAATCATTTAATGATATAATTTTAGTATTGTTATTTAAATAAGATTTCCTAATTCTAGCATTTAATATAGTTGCTTCATATCTAGGGTTTGTACCAATTAGAAAAATTAAGTCAGATTCTTCTATGGCATTTATAGATGAATTAAACAAATAGTTCTCTCTTTTACTTATATCTGAAAATCGATTATCTGACCTAGACTCATAATTTTGTATATCTATCGTTCGATCAAAAAATTCCTTAAAAATATATCCTGTTTCCATATTTATTAAATCACCAACAAAACCACAAATTTTTTCATTTAAAGTATTCTCAAATTTTGATTTAATAATTTTATAAACTTCATCCCAAGAAGCTTTCTCAAACTTTCCATTATATTTAATAAAAGGAGTATCTAGTCTTTGATTTAATAGGCCATCACATGCATATCTTGTTTTATCAGAAATCCATTCTTCGTTAATATCTTCATTAATAATTGGTAGTATTCTTTTTACCTCCCAATCATAAGTATCAACTCTAACGTTAGATCCAATAGCATCCATGACATCTATAGATTCTGTCTTTTTAAGTTCCCAGGGTCTTGCTTCAAAAACGTACGGTTTTGATGTTAAAGCTCCAACTGGACATAAATCTACTACATTTGCAGAAAGTTCTGACTGCATTGATTGCTCTAAATAAGTTGTAATTTGCATATCCTCACCTCTTCCAATTGCACCAATCTCAGGTACACCAGCAACTTCTGTTGCAAATCTTACGCAACGAGTACAATGAATGCACCTTGTCATTTGAGTTTTAATTAAAGGTCCCATATTCTTTTCAGGAACAAATCTTTTATTTTCTTTAAATCTAGATTTATCTACACCATAAAACATTGATTGATCTTGAAGATCACATTCTCCACCCTGATCACAAACTGGACAATCTAAAGGATGATTAGCAAGTAAAAACTCCATCACTCCTTTTCTAGCTTTCTCAACAAAGGGTGTATTGGTCTTAATATTCATACCTTCTGCAGCTGGCATAGCACAAGAGGCTACTGGCTTAGGTGATTTTTCCATCTCAACCAAGCACATTCTGCAATTTCCAGCTATAGATAATTTTTCGTGGTAACAAAATCTTGGAATTTCAACTCCTGCTTTTTCACATGCTTGAAGAACTGTTAGGCCCTCTTCAACTTCCACATCTATATTATTTACTTTAAGTTTAAACATTTTCTTTATCCAGTAAGTGTTGGTCTACTAAGTAAGGAATTGTACTTTTTTTTTCTACAATTAAATCTAAATTATTTCTCTCCTCTATTTCTTTTTTGAAGTGTCTTAAGAGACCTTGAACAGGCCACGATGAACCTTCACCAAAAGCACAAATCGTATGACCTGCAATTTGATTGGTTACATCACTTAACATATCAATCTCATCTTTAGTTGCTTCACCTTTTGCCATACGCTCAAGCATTCTCCACATCCATCCAGATCCTTCTCTGCAGGGTGTGCATTGTCCACAACTTTCATGTTTATAAAATCTCGCTATCCTTGCCATACATTTAATAATGTCTTGATCTTTATTAATAACAACTATGCCTGCTGTACCTAATCCACTTTTTTCAGCCATTAGAGAGTCGAAATCCATTGTTAATGTTTCACATGTTTTTTTTGGAATTAATGGCATAGATGAACCACCTGGTATAACAGCTTGTAAATTATCCCAACCTCCAATAACACCTCCAGCATGGATCTCTATTAGTTCTTTTAATGGAATATTCATTTCTTCTTCAACATTACATGGATTGTTTACATTGCCTGAAATACAAAAAATTTTAGTACCTGTATTTTTTTCTCTGCCTAAAGAGGCAAACCACTTTCCACTACGTCTTAAAATAGTGGGTACTACCGCTATTGTTTCAACGTTATTAATAATTGTTGGACACCCATATAGACCTATCAAAGCAGGAAAAGGAGGTTTTAATCTAGGTTGACCTTTTTTTCCCTCTATACTTTCAAGTAAAGCTGTTTCCTCACCGCAAATATAAGCTCCTGCACCATAATGAATATAAATATCTAAATCCCATCCAGTTCCAGCCGCATTTTTACCTATTAGTTTTTTTTCATAAGCTTCATTAATTGCAACTTGAAGTTTTTCACCATCAATAAAATATTCTCCTCTAATATAAATATAACAAACATGAGCTTGAACTGCGTATGCTGCTACCAAACATCCTTCTATTAATTTATGAGGTTCAAACCTTAAGATATCTCTATCTTTACAGGTTCCTGGTTCAGACTCATCACCATTGATTACTAAATAATGAGGTCTTGATCCAATTTCTTTAGGTGCAAATGACCATTTCAATCCTGTAGGAAATCCTGCTCCACCTCTTCCTCTTAATTGAGAAGTTTTTATCTCATTAATTATCCATTCTCTGCCTTTTCCAATCAAACCCTTAGTATCAACCCAATCTCCTCTCTTTTGAGATGAAGAAACATCTGAACCCATATCGTTATATAAATTTTGAAAAATTCTATCCTTATCTTTAAGCATTTTTTAAATCCAATAATGTTTTTCTATTGTTTTCAGGTTCATTATTTATACGTCCTCTGTATGATCCTGGTTTTGGTACTTCACCTTGTAAAATTTTATCTAAAATTTCTATTGTTTTTTCTTTATCAAGGTCTTCATAATAATCTTCATTAATTTGCAACATTGGAGCATTGACGCATGCACCTAAACATTCTACCTCCATCCAAGAGCAACTTTTGTCTTTTGATAATTCATTTTCATTTTCAGAAATTTTTTCTTTACAAGCCTCAACTAATTGATTAGCACCTCTAATCATACATGGTGTTGTGGTACACACTTGAACAAAATATTTTCCAACTGGAGATAAATTATACATTGTGTAAAAAGTAGCTACCTCATAAACTTTGATATAAGGCATATTTAAAAACTTAGCTATATACTTCATCGCGGCCAATGGTATCCAGTTATTATTTTGTCTTTGAGCTATATAAAGTAAAGCCATAACTGCACTTTGCTGCTTACCCTCAGGATACATAGAGATAATATTTTTAGCAGCTTCCAATGAAGAAGAGTTAAACTCAAAAATTTCTGGTTGATCTTTTGAAGGTCTTCTTAAACTCATCTATCAACTTCTCCAAAAACTATATCCATAGATCCCAGTACAGCAGGTACATCAGCTAACATGTGTCCTTTTATCAAATAATCCATTGATTGAAGGTGTGAAAATCCTGGTGCTCTAATTTTGCATTTATAAGGTTTGCTTGAACCATCAGATATTAAATATACACCAAATTCACCTTTTGGAGCTTCTACTGCTTTGTAAATTTCATCTTTTGGAACTCTATAACCTTCTGTAAAAAGTTTAAAATGATGAATTAAAGCTTCCATAGATTGTTTAATATCTTTTTTTGGCGGTGGGCTAATTTTTCCATCTAAAGATTTAATTGGGCCTTTTTGCATTTTTGAAAGACACTGTTTGATTATAGAAACACTCTCTTTCATTTCTTCTATTCTACATAAATATCGATCATAACAATCCCCATTTTTTCCAACTGGAATTTTAAAATCTAATTGATCATAACAGTCATATGGCTGAGATTTTCTGAGATCCCAAGGCACTCCAGACCCCCTAACCATAACACCAGAAAAAGAATAATCTAAAGCATCTTGTTTTGTTACAATTCCTATGTCAACATTTCTCTGTTTAAAAATTCTATTGTCAGTTAAAAGATTTTCTAAATCATCAATAATCTTAGGAAATGTTTCGCAAAATTTACCAATATCATTTTCTAAACCATGAGGTAGATCTTGATGAATTCCACCTGCTCTAAAATAATTCGCGTGAAGTCTTGATCCTGATGCTCTTTCATAGAAAGTCATTAATGTTTCTCTTTCCTCAAAGCCCCACAAAGAAGGTGTTAATGCACCTACGTCAAGTGCTTGAGTAGTAACATTTAAAATATGACTCAAAAGTCTTCCTATCTCACAAAACATAACTCTTATAAATTGTGCTCTAATTGGAACATCTATTTTTAAAATTTCCTCTACTGCAAGTGCAAATGCATGTTCTTGGTTCATGGGAGCAACATAGTCCAATCGATCAAAATAAGGTACTGCTTGCATATAAGTTTTGTTTTCAATCAGTTTTTCAGTTCCACGATGCAACAATCCTATATGTGGATCAGCTTTTTCAACTACTTCTCCATCAAGTTCTAAAATTAATCTTAAAACACCATGGGCTGCAGGATGTTGAGGACCAAAATTTAAATTTAAATTTTTAATTTTTTTTTTCATTATTATCAATTTCGTCTTTAATATACTTCGTGCCTTCCCATGGACTTTCATAGTCAAAATTTCTGTAGTTTTGTTCTAATTTTACTGGCTCACTAACAACTTTTTTTTGATCTTCACTGTATCTCACTTCATTATGACCTGTTAATGGAAAATCTTTTCTTAAAGGATGACCTTCAAAACCATAATCTGTCAATATTCTTCTAAGATCAGGATGATCTTTAAATGATACTCCATACATATCAAAAACTTCTCTTTCCATCCAATTTGATGAAGGAAAAATATTTGTTAGTGATGGAATAACTTCATTTTCCTTAATTAAATAACTTAAAATTATTCTTTGATTAAATTCGTGACTTAAAAACAAGTAAACAATTTTAAATCTTTGAATATTTTCTGGATAATCAACAACAGTGATATCTATTAATTGTCTAAATTTAGTAGCTTGGTTTGTTTTGATAAATAAAGTTACATCTATAAAATCATCTTTATCAGTCTCAATATACAATTGATGATGTTTAATTTCAGTCTTATTAATCTTAGTTGTTAATTCTGAATTAATTTTTTTTTCTAATTCTTCTAAAGTATTCATGATTATCTTGTAAGTGAACCTTTGTTTCTAATTTTTTTTTGTAATTGAAGAATTCCATACAATAAAGCCTCTGCCGAAGGTGGACATCCGGGAACATAAATATCTACTGGAACAATTCTGTCACAACCTCTAACTACTGAATATGAATAATGGTAATAACCACCTCCATTTGCGCAACTTCCCATAGATATTACATATCTTGGTTCTGGCATTTGATCGTAAACTTTTCTGAGAGCAGGCGCCATTTTATTTGTTAAAGTACCTGCAACAATCATAACATCTGATTGTCTTGGTGACCCTCTTGGTGCTGCTCCAAATCTTTCTACATCATATCTTGGCATAGCTGTTTGCATCATTTCAACAGCGCAACATGCTAAACCAAATGTCATCCAATGAAGTGATCCTGATCTTGACCAATTTATTAAATTGTCTAGAGAAGTAGTTATGAATCCATCCTTACTAAAATCTGCAGCGAGTTGTTTAAATTCCTCTGGAACTTTATCTATTTTATTATTCATTTTGATTTATAATTTTATTCCCAGTCTAAAGCGCCTTTTTTCCATTCATAAATAAAACCTATAGTAAGAATGAATAAAAAAATCATCATTGATGAAAAACCTAATAATCCAATATTTCCAAGAGAAATTGCCCATGGAAATAAAAAAGCTATCTCTAAATCGAAAATTATAAATAAGATTGCTACTAAATAAAATCTAACATCAAACTCCATTCTTGAATCTTCAAAAGGTTCAAATCCACACTCGTAAGCTGAGAGTTTTTCAGGGTCAGGTTTTTTTGGCGATAGAATAAAGTTAATTACCACAAATGCACAGCTCAACCCAAGGGCAATGACTAAAAATATTATTATAGGTAAGTAATCTTTTAAAAAATCAGATAACATGAAAATCTATATATCAGTTTTTATCTGTTCTTGAAGGGCAGATACGTCACATTTTCATTGATATTAACAATAAATATTAGCGAAAAGTGGCGGGAGTGAAGGGACTCGAACCCTCGACCTATCGCGTGACAGGCGATCGCTCTAACCAACTGAGCTACACCCCCACTTAACCGTTTTTGGTGGGCGGTAAAGGACTCGAACCTTTGACCCCCTCGGTGTAAACGAGATGCTCTACCAACTGAGCTAACCGCCCAAATTAAATGAACTTATAGCTTGTACATTGATAACGTCAAGAATAATAAAATTTCAGTATAAAATATTTTAGCTTTGTAAATTATCCCAAAATACTTATATATTTATCATATCAAAAGATAAGAATACTGCCTAATAACAATTAAAATGCTTTGCGAAATTTGTAAAAAAAAACTCACAAAATTTGAAAAAATAAGCAAAGTAAATTTAATGAAATGTAAGACCTGTAAACATACAGTTACAGATATAAAAGTTAACAGTAAATATTATAAAGAAACTTATTCAGATCACTATGTTAATGAAAGAGGTAAAAATTGGATGAATAATCCAAACATTGAATTATTTCAAAAAATTTATGATTTTATTAAAGAGAAAAATAAAGGAAGTATAATTGATTTAGGTTGTGGTGTTGGTTTATTTTGTAAATTTTTAATAAATAAAAATAAAAATTTAGATATTACTGGAGTAGATTTAATAAAAAATAAAAAATTTAAAAATATTAAATTCATAAAGAAAGAATTTTTTAGATATAAAACAAAAAAAAAATTTAAATTTATTGTTTCAATAGCTGTAATAGAACATGTTCCGATTATTAAAAAATATTTTGACTATTTAAAAAAAGTTTCAACAAAAGATTCCTATTTTATTGTATTAACAGTCAATACTAGCAGTATATTATATTTAACTGCAAATTTTTTATTTAAGATTGGTGTCAAAACACCATTTATAAGATTATATGATAAGCACCATTTAAATCATTTTTCAAAAAAAAGTTTGAATAAATTCATTTATAAAAATAAATTTAAAATTGTTAGAAGAATAGATACACCAATCAGTATGAACCAGATAGATTATCCATACAATAATGTTTTTACAAAATATTTTTTGTATATTGCCTTATACGGAATTTTAAAGATTGAAAAAGTATTTGGTATGTCATGGCTTCAAACTGTAATATTTAAAAAAAATTAAAAAAATTAGTTTTTTAGCAAACTAGATAATTAAATTATAGCTGATATCTTTTATTCTATTAATTAATCTTAATATTGGAAAACTACCAGTATCATACCACAAAAGTAGTTTTGGATACCACGAAAAACAATAAATTATAATTAAAAAATTAATATACTTTTCATTTAAATTAAAAATTTTAAATTCTCTAATATTTGGAATTATATTAGAAGTTCTAAAAAAAATTAAAAGTAAATATGTCATCGTAATTAAGATATTTAAATATCTTCCCCAATCTAAAGCAAATATGAAAATTATTAATTGAGGAATAATCATCAATAAAAATAGATAGTTTAAATTGGAAAATTTGCTAACAAGAAATAAATTTATTTTTGTATTTATAATTTTTTTTAAATAAAAATAAATTGGTAAGTACGACAATAGAAAAAATATCAAAAATCTAAAATAGTTTACAAATGAAGCTTTATTATGAACGTAATCAAAATGTGCAAAGTGAATATTAAAATTTTCTAACTCTAACGCTCTACCAAGACAATTAATAGTTTTGCACATCACATCTAGTGTATTTTGATCAGGTGGATTAAACCAAAGTATAAGGAAAGCTAGCAATCCAGGGAGAAATATTGCAAAAATTTTAAATGAGTCAATTAATGACATGACTCTGTACTGTGTCCAAAAGACTATAAAATAGAATGGAAAATATAATATAGTTAATTCCCAAGATAAAACAAGCATAGGTAAAATCGCTAAACTATATATGAGTGTAATTTTTTTACTTGGAACTTTATTCCGTAAAATTAAATAACAATAAGTTATAAAAATTAGAATTTCTTTACGCCCTAACCCTTCTATTTCATATATTGGAAAAAATAATAAAGTTGGAAGCAGAAGAATCAAAACATCTAGTTTTGTTAGTAATAAATTTTTTTTATTAAAAATTTTATATAATAAAAAAGTATATAAAACTGAAAAAAAAATTTGAACTGACAAGACCAACTTTATTAAATTGATATTTAAAAATTCATGAATATTAAAAATTAGATGTCCTAAAAAACCTCTTGCAATTAAACCACCATTATAATTAATCAACATTTCTGAAATTGAAAAATCATTCAATTTTGTAGATTTAAAAATTAACAAAAAAATTGATAAAATGAGATAAAAAAATAATGAAATATTAATGATTTTTTTATAACCTTGACTCACAAAATTTATTAAAAATTTTTATTGAATACTTGCTTGTGACTTGTCATCTTTTTTTGATATATCAACCTCAACCCACTCAGTTCTTTTAAGTTCTTTCGTTAAAGCAACTTTTAAAACTTGATCTGCGTGATCAATGGGGCTAATTTTGATATCATCAATAATTTTCTTTGGCATATCTACTAAGTCTTTTTCATTTTCTTTTGGAATTAAAACTTCTTTAATTCCAGCTCTATGGGCAGCTAATAATTTTTCTTTTAAACCACCAATTGGCAATACTTGTCCTGTTAAAGTAACTTCTCCTGTCATTGCTACATCTCTTCTAACAGGTATACCTGTAATAGAAGATACAATTGAGGTCACCATACCAACACCAGCAGAAGGACCATCTTTTGGTGTTGCTCCTTCTGGAACATGTATGTGAAAATCCTTCTTTTCAAATAAAGGAGGGATAATTCCATATTCTAAACATTTTGATCTTACAAATGATTTTGCAGCTTTAACAGACTCTTGCATTACATCTCCTAACTTACCAGTTATTTGCATTCTACCCTTGCCTGGCATAGTTACTGTTTCAATTTTTAAGATTTCGCCACCATACTCTGTCCAAGCTAAACCTGTTACTATTCCCACTCTATTTACAGCTTCTAATTCACCAAACTTGAATTTTGGAACACCTAGGAAATCTGATAAATTATTATTATTAATATTTACCTCTTTTTCCTCTCCAGAAATAACTTTCTTAACAACTTTTCTTGCTAATTTAGAAATTTCTCTTTCTAAATTTCTCACTCCAGATTCTTTTGTATAACCTCTAATTACTTGTTTAATGATGTCTTCATCTAACTTCATTTCTTTATCTTTTACACCATTATCTTTAATTTGTTTTGGCAACAAATATTTGTTAGCAATGCTAATTTTTTCGTCTTCAGTATATCCTGCTAATCTGATGACTTCCATTCTATCTAAAAGTGGTGGTAAAATATTTAAGGTATTTGCAGTAGTTACAAACATTACATCTGATAAATCGTAATCAACTTCTAAGTAATGGTCATTAAATGTCGTATTTTGCTCTGGATCTAAAGCTTCTAGCAAAGCAGAAGATGGATCTCCTCTATAATCATTTCCAATTTTATCTATTTCATCTAATAAAATTAGTGGATTTTTAGTTCCTGCTTTTTTCATCATTTGAATTATTTTACCTGGCAAAGACCCTATATAAGTTCTTCTATGTCCTCTGATCTCAGCCTCATCTCTCATACCTCCAACAGACATTCTTACAAATTCTCTATTTGTAGCTTTTGCAATAGATTTTCCTAAAGATGTTTTTCCAACACCAGGGGGTCCTACTAAGCATAAAATTGGTCCTTTGATTTTTTCCATTCTTTTTTGAACAGCAAGAAACTCAACTATTCTTTCTTTGACTTTTTCAAGTCCAAAATGATCTCTATCAAGAATATTTAATGCTTTAGTTAAATCAATATCAACCTCACTTTTTTTATGCCAAGGAAGTTCAGTCATCCAGTCTAAATAATTTCTGACCACCGTAGCTTCTGCTGACATCGGACTCATATTCTTTAATTTTTTGAGTTCTTGTAAACATTTTTTTTCTACTTCTTTTGGCATTTTAGATTTTATGATTGCTTTATTAAGACTGGTTGTCTCATCCTTACCATCCTCAATTTCACCTAATTCTTTTTGTATAGCTTTTAGTTGTTCATTTAAGTAATACTCTCTTTGAGTTTTTTCCATTTGAGTTTTAACTCTGCCTCTAATTCTTTTTTCTACACCTATAATGCTTGTTTCATTTTCCATTATCTTAATAATGGCATTTAATCTTTTCTTTACATCCACAGTTTCAAAAATTTGTTGTTTTTCTGAAATAGTAGCTGTGATATGTGAGGCTATATTGTCTGCGATTTGAGATGGGTCTTTTAACTGTTTAATTGTGTTAATTGTCTCACTTGAAATTTTTTTATTAATAGAAGTTAACTTTTCCAATCTTCTTAATGCGGTAGCTGCAAGAGGAAATAAATCTTCATCTTTAATAATTACATCATTATGATGAGCATAATCACATGTTATAAATTTATCATCATCTCTAAAATCTAAAATTTTTACTCTCTTTATTCCTTCTACTAAAACTTTCACTGTTCCATCTGGTAATTTTAAGAGTTGAAGGATATTACCTTCACACCCATAACTATAAATGTCAGTTTTTTTAGGATCATCAATTTCTGAGTTTTTTTGAGTAACTAAAATTATCTTTTTATCTTTTTTCATCACTTCATTGAGTGCCGAGATAGACTTATCTCGTCCGACAAACAAAGGAATAACCATGGCAGGAAATACAACAATATCTCTTAATGGCAGTAATGGTAATGTAATTTTAACATCCATAATGATAATATGGATATTATATTTTATATTGCAATAGATTTTTATTACTTATTATGGTTATTAAGCCGCTGATGGTTTGTTTGACTTAGTATTAACATCACCTTTAGCATGAACCAAGATAGGTTGTGATTGTCCTTTTGCTGCTCCAGAATCTACAATTACCTCCTCAATATTTTCTTGACTAGGCAGATCATACATAATTTTTAATAAAATATTTTCTAAAATGGATCTTAAACCTCTAGCTCCAGTTTTTTTCTTGATTGCTTTTTGAGCTATCTCTTTTAATGCATTTTCTTTAAAAGTAAGTTTAACACCATCTAACTTAAATAATTCTTGGTATTGTTTGGTCAATGAATTTTTAGGTTCTTGTAATATCTTAATTAAAGATTTTTCATCTAAATCTTCAAGTGTTGCTATCATAGGCAATCTTCCTATAAACTCTGGGATTAAACCAAATTTTAATAGATCTTCAGGTTCTAAGGTTTTCATCCATTCACCAGTTTTTTTATCTTGGGTATTTTTAACGTCTGCACCAAAACCAATAGATGTTCCTTTATCTCTTTGAGATATTATTTTATCAAGTCCAGCAAAAGCGCCTCCACAAATGAACAGTATATTTGTAGTATCTACTTGTAAAAATTCTTGTTGAGGATGTTTTCTTCCCCCTTGAGGTGGTACACTGGCAACAGTTCCTTCCATAATTTTAAGTAATGCTTGTTGAACTCCTTCTCCAGATACGTCTCGGGTAATAGATGGATTTTCAGACTTTCTACTAATCTTATCAACTTCATCAATGTAGACAATACCTCTTTGAGCTTTTTCAACATTATAATCTGATGCTTGTAATAATTTTAAAATAATATTTTCTACATCTTCCCCAACATAACCCGCTTCTGTTAATGTGGTAGCATCAGCCATTGTAAATGGTACATCTAGAATTCTAGCTAAAGTTTGTGCCAATAAAGTTTTACCACATCCAGTTGGACCAACTAAAAGTATATTTGATTTTGATAGTTCTACATTTTTACTTGTTTTGCTCTCATAGTTTAATCTTTTGTAATGATTATGCACAGCAACTGACAAAACCTTTTTAGCATGGGGTTGACCAATTACATAATCATCTAAAACTGCACAAATTTCTTTAGGCGAAGGAAGGCCATCCTGATGTTTAACAAAACTATCTTTGCTTTCTTCTTTGATAATATCCATACACAACTCAACACACTCATCACATATGAATACCGTTGGGCCTGCTATTAATTTTCTTACCTCATGTTGACTTTTTCCACAAAAAGAACAGTAAAGAATATTTTTATTATTTGTAGTCATAAATTTTTTTTAACGAATCAATTAAAATACTTTATTATATAAAACTCCTACTAATCAAGTTTGGATTATTATATATTCTATATGTAGTGTTTTAAGATCTTTTTTCCACTACTTCGTCTATGAGACCAAAAGTTTTTGCACTATCAGCTGTCATAAAATTATCCCTTTCTAAAGCAGATTTAATTTCTTCTACAGTTTTGCCTGTATGCTTAGAATAAATCTCGTTTAACCTTTTTTTTAATGACAAGACTTCATTAGCATGAATTTCTATATCTGTTACCTGACCCTGAAATCCTGCTGAGGGTTGATGAACCATAATTCTTGAATTTGGCAATGAAAACCTTTTGCCTTTTGTTCCAGCTGCAAGCAAAAATGATCCCATTGATGCGGCTTGACCTATGCATAAAGTTGAAATATCTGGCTTTACATATTGCATCGTATCATAAATACCAAGACCTGCTGTAACTAACCCCCCAGGGCTGTTAATATAAAAGTATATTTCTTTTTTTGGGTCTTCTGCTTCGAGAAAAAGTAATTGAGCTGTGACTAAAGAAGCAACGTTATCATTTATCTGACCAGTTAAAAAAATTATTCTTTCTTTTAAAAGTCTAGAATAAATATCGTAAGCTCTTTCACCTTTGTTAGATTGTTCCACTACCATGGGAACTAAAGTATTCATATGTTCAATTAGTTTTGTTGTCATAAGTTGATTCGTATTACTTATACAACTTGAGATTACTTTTTGCTAACTTTTTTTGATACTGGCTTTGATTTAGAAGCTTTTATAGATGATTTTTTTTTCAGTTCAGATTTTGAGTCGATTTTTTTCTTTTTGTCTTTTTTCTTATCCTCTTTACTAAGGTCATGATTGTGATCATTGTTATGAGCATCTTTTAAAATCTTTTCGGCTTCATCTTTAGAAATTTCTTTTTTATTTGGTTTAGATTTTTCCTTAATTAAATTTAAAATCTTTTCCTCATAAACTGTCCCCCTTAAACTTGCCACAGCAGAAGGATTTTTTTGATAAAAATCCATTACCATTTTTTCTTGTCCAGGCATCATTCTTAATTGTTTTTGAACTTCAGCTTGAATTTCTTGTTCTGATACCTTTATCTTATTCTGTTCACCAAACTCATTTAAAATAAGACCAGTTTTAATTCTTGTTTTAGCTGTTTCAGTAAATTTAACTTTATTCTTCTTAGCTTCATCTTCTGACATTCCTTGAGAAAGAATCTTTATTTCTTCTTCAATTAAATTTTGAGGAATCTCATCTACCTTAATTTTTCCTATTTCTTTAAGAATTTGATTTGTGGCTAATTGATTTAATGAATTTTTATATTCATCATTTATCTGTTTTGAAATTAATGTCTTTAAATCATTAAGGTCTTTAGCACCTAAATTTTTAGCAAAGTTATCGTCAATTTTGATTTCTTCAGGATTTTTAAGATTAATAATTTTACAATTGAATTTAGCTTTTTTGTTTACCAATTCTTTTTCAGGAAAGTTTTCTGGCAAAGTAGCCTCAACAATTTTTTCATCATCTTTTTTGACACCAATTAATTGTTTATCAAAGCCCTTTAGAAATAAATCTTTTCCCAAGGTTAATTGTGTGTTTTTACCTTGACCACCTTTAAATTCTTTTTCATCAACTGTAGCTTTATAATCTAATATAATTAGATCTCCTACTTTAGCCTTAGTTTTGAGAGGTGCCTCTTTAAAACTTGGCTGGTTTTTTGCAATTTCTTTTATTCTTTTATCAGTTTCACTATCATTAATTTTTACAGAATATTGATCAAATTTAATACTTTCTAGAGACTTGATCTCAACTTTAGGAAGTTCAGTAACAGACATTACATATTCTAATTCTTTATCTTCACCGTAAGTTTTAAGATCAAGCTTAGGTTGACCTGCTGGTTTTATTTTATTTTCATCTAGAGCTTTTGTTGAGCTGTCTTTTAGAACTTTATCTAAAACTTCACCAAAAATTGCTTTTCCAAATTGTCTTTTTAAAACTTCCTTTGGTACTTTTCCTGGGCGAAATCCTTTTAAATTTACAGTGCTTTTAATCTCTTCATATTTTTCATCCATATGAGAGTTCATTGTTTCTTTATCTATAAAAACTTTAACGTCTTTATTTAAACCTTTTATATTTTTTATTGTTACTTTCATAATTTTAAGTGGTAGGGCGAAAAGGACTCGAACCTTCACATGTTGCCATATTGGTTCCTAAGACCAACGCGTCTACCAATTCCGCCATCGCCCCACAAATTATGAGGTTTTATATATTATTGAAACTATTTGTCCAATGACATTTGCTTAAAAATTAACTATTTATCTAATATAATTTATAAATATTTTTTAAAAAAATGATTATTTCTCCATGTATTAGCATTTGTAAAACTGATCCATCAACAGGATATTGTTATGGGTGTGGACGAAACAATGAAGAAAAAAAGATATGGAAACTTGATGATACTAAAGACGAATGGAAAACTAATAATTTAGAAATTATAAAAAAAAGACTTAGTGGATGGCAATTAGAAAGTTTCAATGAGTCGTATGAGTATAAAATCAATAATGGAATGTCCCTATTTAAAAAAAATCTAATTAAAAGTTAAATTATCTTAATGAATAAACTAACTATATTAACAATTATCTATATCGTTGGAATTATAATTGGAGCACTTTTTTTTGATGTTTGGGGATCGGAAACGACATTTTTTAAAACTATGTCTGTGTTTGTATGGACAATTGTTTTTTTAATTGCACTTTTTTATATAGATAAAAAACAAAAAAAATAGACCTACTATTTTTTTTTTTTATTCTTAATTGTTTCTTTTTTTTTAAAACTAAATTGATTATAAGCAATATTACTTCTGTGTTTTGCGTATGATTGTTTTTGAGCTTGCTTCATTGCTTTTTTGGAAGACATAATAATTGATCTTAATGCTCTATTTCAAATGTATCAATAACTTTTAAATCTTTATCTGAAACAACTATCTCACCTGAGGATGATCTGTAATTTAAGATTTCAGAAATAACCACATAATGAGTAACGAATACTAAATTTTTTTTACCATCCCAATTATTAATAAATCTTTTTAATCTTTTCATCTGTGGTTCTTTATTTTGAGCAAATTTTGAGCTAAAAAAAGAATTTAAAAAACCTTTATTTTCAAAATCATTAAAGGCAATTAAAGCAGTTTCTTCACACCTGCACCATTCACTAGAATAGACCTTATCAATTAAAATATTATTGCTCTTAAAAAAGGAGCCAATTTTATTTGCTTGTTGTCTCCCAGAATTGCTCAAATTACGTTGAGTATTACAGTCATTAATGTCAAAATTATTTGGGTCACCTCCACCAGGAGCATAAGCATGCCTTATAAAGATTAATTTACCACCTTGTTTAAGTTCATTAATCAAATTCTGATTTGAATCTGCTTTAATTGGCGAATTAATAGTTATAAATATTATTAATAAAAAATTTACAAATTTCATTAATGAGTATTAAATTTAAAAATCTTAATAAAACAATTATTAAATGTAGAAAATGTCCAAGATTGGTAAAGTTTATAAATAAAATTACTACTGATAAAAGAAAACAAAATATCAATGATGATTATTGGGGTAAACCTGTAACGGGATTTGGAGACACTAGTGCTAAACTTTTGATATTAGGCCTTGCGCCAGCTGCTCATGGAGGTACCAGAACTGGTAGAGCTTTTACAGGTGATAAATCTGGAGAATTTCTATTTAAATGTCTACATAAAGCAAAAATTTCTAATCAATCAAATTCTGAAAATTTAAAAGATGGTTTAAAGCTTAATTCTACATATATTACTAATATTTTAAAATGTGTGCCACCAGGAGATAAACCTCTTTATAAAGAACTTAACAATTGCTCTAAATATTTTGATCTAGAAATTTCTAATTTAAAAAAATTAAAGGTTATAATTACATTGGGAAAGGTTGCTTTTGATAATTGTCTAAAATTTTATAAAAAAAAATATAATCTAGATAAACAACTTCATTTTAAACATGGTAAATATTATATTTTACCAGATAATGTAATTTTAATGCCCTCATATCACCCAAGTCCTCGAAACGTAAATACAAAACTAATATCTCAAAAAATGATGGTTGACTTATTTAAGAAAGCAAAAAAATTATCTACAGCTTAATACTGTCACAAAAATAGGGCTTAAAATTATCAAAAATTATATCTGGGACTTTGACGGGTTTTCCTTTTTCATTAACAAAAACTAAATGAACTTGAGCTTCAGCGATTGTAGTTTCACCATTAGTTACAATTTGATTCATATAAAAAGAAGTTTTGGTAACAGATTTTATAAAAGATCGAATTTTCAGTTCATCTTCTAACTGTGCAGATTTTTTATATTCTATATTACATGATTTAACTATAATAAGCGCACCAAATTTATCTTTTATTTGTAGATTGCTTAATCCAATAGTTAATAATGCTTCTGTTCTAGCTCTTTCTAAATACTTAAGATAATTAGCGTAATAGACAACACCTCCAGCATCAGTATCTTCATAGTAAACTTTTATTTTATGAAAAAAATTTTCATGCATATAATAAATTAATTTATAATTTTTTTATTTTAACTTTATTAGTATAATATTTTTATAAATTATCTAATGAAAATTTTAATCCTAGGAAATTCAAATATTTTTAATAGAAAAATTTTTCCAGCTTTGCTTAAATTTAGAAAAATTAACATAGAGCTTGCATCTAGAGGAAAAATTTATAATGAGCATAATATTTCAAAAATTTATAAAAATTATAGCGAAGCTTTAAAAAACACAAAAGCTAAAATAGTTTATATAAGTTTAATTAATTCAAAACATTATTATTGGGCACTAAAAGCTTTAAACAAAAATAAACATGTCATACTTGATAAACCACTAACTTTACATTACAAAGATTCGTTGAAACTTTTGATATGTGCAAAAAAAAGAAAATTGATAATAGCTGAGTCAACAGTTTTTCATTTTCATAAACAATTTAATAAAATTCAATCTTTAATGAATCTTAAAAAAAAAATTTCTATCAAAACATTTTTTCATATACCTAAACTTAATAA